>NZ_NFKB01000016.1:0-58205 GCF_002160175.1 Faecalibacterium sp. An192 | reverse complement strand
AGACTGGCCTGGCTCCGCTCTCGCTTCGCCAGGCCAGTCTTTGATTCGCTTGTTCTACCCCTTGCAGGCCTCTTTTTTGTACTGTCCGCACAATATGGGGCGGTTCACAATGCCTCTTTCTCTACGACAAAAGACATCCTCGGAGTTGGTCTAGCCCGCATTACCGGTAACAATCCAACTGGAAAGTCTGCCACAGTGCAGACTTTAATTATCGTCTATAAAATACCATGCAGACAGCCGAATGTCAACAGAAACAGGCGTTGTATAGAACGTTTCGTCAGGTTGATGAAATTTTAACGGGTTCCTTTGGGCATTTCTGCTCGATGCGTGGGGTCACCTGTCCATATTGGACGGACAGGCGGCGGATCAGAGGTCCTGTTCGGCCAGGACGTCCTTCAAAGTCTGGGCCGAGGCCCGCAGAGCGGCGATTTCCTCCTCGCTGAGGGCGATGGGGACGATGGTCTCGACGCCGTCCTTGCCCACCACGGCGGGCAGGCTCAGGGCCACCCCGTCGATGCCATAGCTGCCGTGCTGCACCGACGACACCGGCAGGATGGACTTCTCATCCCGGACGATGGCCTCGCAGACCCGGCGCACCGACATGGCGATGCCGTAGTAGGTGGCGCTTTTCTTCTCGATGATCTCGTAGGCGCTGTTCTTGACCCCGGCGGCCAGGGCTTCCATGGCGGCGTCGTGGTCAAAGTAGCCCCGCATCTCGCAGAAGTTGTGGAGGGGCAGGCCCGACACGTTGGCGCTGCTCCAGGCCACAATTTCGCTGTCGCCGTGCTCGCCCAGAATGAAGGCGTGGACGGCCCGGCTGTCCACCTGCAGGTGTTCTCCCAGCAGGTACTTCAGGCGGGCGGTGTCCAGAACGGTGCCGGTGCCGAAGACCCGGTTTTCGGGGAAGCCGCTGAGCTTGGCGGCGGCATAGGTCAGAATATCCACCGGGTTGGCCACAATCAGCAGGATGGCGTCCCGGTTGTACTGGGTGATGGAGGGGATGATGGACCGGAAGATGGAGATGTTTTTCTTCACCAGGTCCAGCCGGGTTTCGCCCGGCTTCTGGCCGGCCCCAGCGGTGATGACGATCAGGGATGCGTCGGCCAGGTCGGGGTAGTCGCCGGCGTAAATCTTCATGGGCTTGGCGAAGGGCAGGCCGTGGCTGATGTCCAGGGCTTCGCCCTCGGCCCGGGCGTGGTTGGCGTCGATCAGGACCATCTCGGAGAACAGGCCGCTCTGCATCAGGGCGAAGGCCGAGGCCGACCCCACAAAGCCGCAGCCGATGACGGCCAGTTTTCGTGTGTTCAGATTGCGCATAGAGTACCTCCTTTGGTGTTTGGGTTTACTTTGTGTAGAAAATCAGTCTAAAATACGTCCGTCACGGGAAAGAGTCACCACCTGCCAGGGGATGAACTTGCCGCTGGCCTGGAGCGCACGCTGGGCGGCGGACTGGAGCCCGCCGCAGCAGGGCACCTCCATCCGGACGATGGTGACGCTCTGGATGTCGTTGAGGCGGAGAATGTCGGTGAGCTTTTCGGCGTAGTCCACCCCGTCCAGCTTGGGGCAGCCGATGAGGGTCACCTTGCCCCGCATGAAATCATCGTGGAAGGATGCGTAGGCGTAGGCGGCGCAGTCGGCGGCGATCAGCAGCTTGGCCCCCTGGAAGAAGGGCGCCTGCACCGGGGTCAGCTTGATCTGGACCGGCCACTGGCCCAGCCGGGACACCGGCTTGCCGGCGGGAACCGCGGCAGGGGCCTCGGGGGCCTGGGCAGCCTGGAACTGGACGGCCCGGGAACCGGGACAGCCTCCCGCGTGGTGGGGGGCCTGCTGCTGGGCTTTGGCACGCTGGACGGCGGCCTCGTCGTAGGCGGGGGCCTCCCGCTGTTCAAAGGTGATGGCTCCGGTGGGACAACCGGGCAGGCAGTCCCCCAGACCGTCGCAGAAGTGCTCCCGCACCAGCTTGGCCTTGCCGTTCACCATCTCGATGGCGCCCTCGTGGCAGGCGGTGGCGCACAGGCCGCAGCCGTTGCATTTTTCCTGATCTATATGAATGATCTGTCGAATCATGGGGAAATCCTCCTTGGATGTGTTGGGGTTCTGAGGTGATTATAGTACAATGCGGGGAAAATGTATGTTGCTTTTACAACAAAAAGCGGAACGCAGCCCCAAAAACATGGATAAGCTGGGTGAAATCGCCCTGTTCCGCGGGGAATGGAGTGAGGCGGGGCTTTCCACGCAAAAGGCGCCGTCCTGTGGAAAAGACGGCGCCTCGGGGCTCAGGTGTGGAGGATCACCTCACAGCGGTCCTCCAGATTCGATGACAAAATGTATTTTTCTTCCAAAGGTATCCATTTTGTACGGAAATTCTCCAGGTTGACCCCCGGTCTCTGGGCAATGCGGGCCAGCCGGGTCTCCAGATCGGCGGTGACAAAGACGTGGAGGTCGTAGCAGGCCCACAGGTCGGGGTGGCAGCTGTAGGAGCCCTCCGCCAGAATGACCGGCTTCCAGGGGACGGCCACCGGGGGCTTCAGCTGGCCGGTGTGGCAGTCGTAGGGACGGTAGAGGGCGTCCCGGCGGTCCAGCAGGGGGGACAGGGCCTCAGTGAAAAACCGCTCCCGGTCAAAGTTGCCTCCCGGCTGGGCCATCCGCTGGGGCGTGCGCTGTTCGGGCCGGAGGAAAAAGTCGTCGGCGTGGAGGACGGTGCAGTCCAGCCGCTGGGCCAGCAGGGCGGCTACAGTGGTTTTGCCACTGCCGCACCGGCCGTCGATGGCCACCACGGCGCGGCCCTGCCGGGATAGAAGTTCCTCCACCCGCGCCGCAAGGGCGTCCAGCCCGGCGGGGGGAGAGGGGAGATGAGAAGTTTCCTGTGCGTTATGAATCATAGATGATTTCCTTTTCGTACATCAGTGGAGGCGAAAGGTTCTACCTTATTATATAGAAGATTCTGCGGAACGCAAGATGGGACCAGAAATCTGAAATGGTATCTGAAATTCGGTGCAAAAGGAAACACTTTGGGCCGATTTTTTCGTATAAAGCGGATAGACAATCACGTCGCTATGTGATACCCTAATATAGGATCAAATGATTGTGCCCCCAGGAGAGAAGGCCTGGGGGCGACGTTTGGCAGGGGCCGGCTGACGTGCACCGGGCGGCCCCATGGAAGTGTACACACCCAAGAAGAGAAAGGAACGGATTCAGAATGAAGAAGATTTCCCGCAAAGGTTTTCTGAAGATCGCCGCCGCTGCTGCCATGAGCAGCGTGACCGCCGGCGCCCTGGCCGCCTGTGAGTCGGCCGGTTCGGCTGTCTCGGGGGCTGCTTCGGGCTCGGGTTCGGTGGCAGCAGGGGCTACCTACATTCCCGGCACCTATGAGGGCACCGCCCAGGGCATTTCCTCCACCGTCAAGGTCACCATGACCTTCAGCGAAAGCGCTGTCACCGACGTGGTGGTGGATACCTCGGGTGAGACGGCTTCCTATGGCGCTGCCGCTGCCGAGGAGCTGAAAGAGCAGCTGCTGGCCGCCGGCTCGGCTGAAATCGACGGCGTGTCGGGCTCCACCATCACTTCGGATGCCGTCATGAAGGCAGCTCAGAGCTGCTTTGCCCAGGCTAAGGGTGAGGCGGTTGTGACCTCGGTCCAGCTGCCCTCCGGCGATGAGAACGACTGGCTGGGCACCGAGCCCGATATCGATGAGGCTGCCATCACCGATACCTGGGACACCGATATTGTCATCGTGGGCGCTGGCAACGGCGGTATGGCCGCTGCTGCCTTTGCCGCACAGAACGGCCTGAATTTCCGTATCATTGAGCAGAATGCTGCCGTTCAGGATACCCGTCACTGGTACGGAGCCATCGACACCGCCGCCGCCAAGGCCGCTGGCGCCGAGCCCTGCGACCGCGCCAAGCTGCTGAGCGAGATTTCCCGCTATGCCTCCGGCAAGTGCGACCAGCGCGTGGTCAAGACCTGGATCGATGAGTCTGCCGCCATGCACGACTTTGTGGCTGGTATTCTGGAGGGCGAGTACGGCTGGACCTGTGAGTTCACCTCTGGCACCGAGGCAACATGGCCCGCCGAGAACGCCGATCACAACACCGATTATCTTTACCCCGTCCAGGAGCACAACTACATGGCTTCTGAGTCCGCTTCTGGTATGCAGCGCAACCAGGCATTCCAGGATTATATTGAGAAGCGTGGCTACTCCATCGACTTCAACACCGCCCTGGCCAAGCTGGAGAAGAACAGCGACGGCCGCATCACCGGCATCATCGCCCAGAGCAACGAGGACGGCCACTTCATCCGCATCAATGCGGCCAAGGGCGTCCTGCTGGCCTGCGGCGGCTACCCCGGCAACCCCTACATGATGGAGCAGCTGGACCCTCTGGGCACCAGCGTCACCACCGCCTGCTCCTATTCGCCGGCTGACCGCGGCTACGGCATCCGCGCCGCCGTCTGGGCCGGCGCCAACCTGGACAAGGAGTCTGCTCCCATGCTGTTCGACCGCGGCGTGGTGCCTCCGGGACAGGACGCCGGCTACATCGACAGCCCCAGCGCCTTTGGCGGCAAGGCTTTCCCCGGCCCCATCAAGCAGTATAACCCCGGCACTCAGCCCTTCCTGAAGGTCAACCGCCACGGCGAGCGCTTTGCCAACGAGAGCAGCCCCTACAACGACATCGTCTACGCTGCCGCCCATCAGCCGGGCCGCGTCTACGCCCAGATCCATGACGACAACTGGTACGAGGACGTGCAGCGTTTCCATACCATCGGCTGCTCGGCCCAGACCCGCAACGGCGGTCCGGACTACGTGCTGCCCAAGATGGAGGAGGCTGAGGCCGCAGGCTGCTTCTTCCGCGCCGACACCCTGGAGGAGCTGGCCGACAAGCTGGGCTTCACCGGCGCCGACAAGGACACCTTCCTGGCCACCGTTGAGCGTTACAATGAGCTGTACGATCAGCAGAAGGACGACGATTTCGGCAAGCCGGCCTACCGTCTGAGCGCCATCCGCAAGGCTCCCTTCTATGGCTGCTGGCTGGGCGCTTCGCTGCTGACCACCGAGCAGGGCATCGCCATCAACGAAAAGGGCCAGGCTCTGGACACCAACAACGAGCCCATGGAGGGCCTGTACATCACCGGCGATATGTCCGGCAGCTTCTTTGCCAACAACTACCCCTGCCTGATGGCAGGCGTGGCCATGGGCCGCACCCTGACCTTCGCCCTGAAGGCCATCAAGGAGATGGGCGGTCTGGAGTAAAAACCGGCCGGGCATCCCCTGATCCCCCATAGAACCGAAAAAGAGCCGTGGAGCTTTGCCGCTCCACGGCTCTTTTGTTTGCGCTGAAGGCGGGCGGTCAGCGAATCTGACCGTTGCCGCGGATGATGTACTTGTAGGTGCACAGCTCGGCCAGGCCCATGGGACCTCGGGCATGGAGCTTCTGGGTGGAAATACCCATTTCGCAGCCCAGGCCGAACTCGCCGCCGTCGGTGAAGCGGGTGGAACAGTTGACGTACACCGCCGCGCTGTCCACCGCTGCGGTGAACAGGTCGATGTGTTCCTGGGTCTGGCTCAGGATGGCCTCGCTGTGGCCGGTGGAGTGCTCGGCAATGTGGCCGATGGCCTGCTGCACGTCCTCCACAACCCCCACCGCCAGGATGTAGTCCAGGAACTCGGTGTCAAAGTCCTGGGGCCCGGCGGGGGTGCCGGGGATGATGGCCGCGGCCTTCTGGTCCAACCGCAGCTCCACCGGATGAAGGCCGCGGGCCTCCCGGTCGGGGCCCAGACGCTGGGCCAGCCTGGGCAGGAAGGCCCCGGCGATGTCTTTGTGAACCAGGCAGACCTCCTCGGCGTTGCAGACGCTGGGACGGCTGGCCTTGGCGTTTTCGATGATGTCCAGTGCCTTGTCCTGATCGGCGGTGTCGTCCACATAGATGTGGCAGATGCCGGTGCCGGTCTGGATGCAGGGAACCTTGGCGTTTTCCACGCAGGCCCGGATCAGGCCCGCACCGCCCCGAGGGATCAGCAGATCCACATAGCCCACGGCGGTCATCAGGGCGTTGGCGGAGGCGTGGGTGGTGTCCTCAATCAGGCTGACGGCAGCAGCCGGCAGACCGGCGGCCGTCACTCCCTGGCGCAGGGCGTCCACAATGGCCTTGCTGGAGCGCCATGCCTCTTTGCCGCAGCGCAGAACACAGGCGTTGCCGCTCTTGAGGGCCAGGGCCGCCGCGTCACTGGTGACGTTGGGGCGGCTCTCGTAAATGATGGCCACCACGCCCATGGGGACGGCGGTCTTTTCGATCACCAGGCCGTTGGGCCGCTCGATGCGGCGCAGCACGGCGCTCACCGGGTCGGGCAGGGCCGCCACGTCCCGGATGCCCTGGGCCATGCCGTCCAGACGCTGTTCGTTCAGGGCAAGACGGTCCAGCATTACCTCCGAGATCCGCCCCCGGGCGGCCTCGATGTCGGCGGCGTTGGCGGCCAGAATGGCGGCCCGGTTGGCCGGGTTGTCCAGGGCGCCGGCCATCCCCATCAGGGCATGGTTCCGCTGCTGGGTGTCGGCCAGGGCCAGAGCGCCTTTCGCGTCACGGGCGGCGGTGAGAATCTCCTGTGTGGTCATGGGTCAGCCTCCTTTTTATTTGTTGGCCCGGGGCCGCGCTGCAAACCGGGTGCCGGCGGCTTCGCCCTCGGCAATCCTGTACAGCAGCTCGGGATGGGCTCCGTTGGCAATCACCATTTCCACCCCGTCGGCGGTGACCATCCGGGCGGCACGCAGCTTGGTGGCCATGCCGCCGGTGCCCAGGGCCGAACCGGCCCCGTCCGACAGGCTCATGATGTCCTCGGTGACGTTCTCCACCAGGGGGATCAGCTGGGCGTCGGGGTGGGTGCGGGGGTTGGCGGTGTACAGCCCGTCAATGTCGCTGAGCAGCACCAGCAGGTCCGCCCGGGCACAGCAGGCCACAATGGCCGCCAGGGTGTCGTTGTCGCCGATGGAGGAAATCTCCATGGTGGACACGGTGTCGTTTTCGTTGATGATGGGCAGCGCGCCCAGCTCCAGCAGGCGGTAGAGGGTGTTTTCGAAGTTCTGGCGGCGCTCGGTGTGCTCCACGTCCACGCCCGTCAGCAGAATCTGGGCTACGGTGTGGTTGTACTCGGCAAACAGCCGGTCATAGGTGTACATCAGCTCGCACTGGCCCACCGCCGCACAGGCCTGCTTGCCTGCCATGTCGGCGGGACGGCTGGGCAGGGACAGCTTGCCCACGCCCATGCCGATGGCGCCCGAGGAAACCAGAATCATCTCGTGGCCGGCGTTTTTCAGGTCGCTCAGGACCTTCACCAGCTCCTCGGTGCGGCGGATGTTCAGATGGCCGGTGGGATAGGTGAGGGTAGAGGTGCCGACCTTGACGACAATTCGCATGGCATCAGCCCTCCCGCAGCTTGATGGTCTTTTCATAGGCGGCGATGACCGCGTCGGTCACCGCCCCGCGGAAGCCCCGCTCCTCCAGCACCCGGACACCCTGAATGGTGGTGCCGCCGGGGCTGCAGACCGAGTCCTTCAGGACGCCGGGATGGCTGCCGGTGTCCAGCATCATCTTGGCGCTGCCCAGCAGCATCTGGGCGGCGTACTGCAGCGCCTTGGCCCGGGGCATTCCGCAGGCCACGCCGCCGTCCGCCAGGGCCTCAATGAACTGATACGCCCAGGCCGGGCCGCAGCCCGACACGCAGCAGGCGGCGTCCATCAGGTTTTCGGGCAGATTGTCCAGCATGCCGGCCCCTGCCATCAGCTGGCAGAAGGCTTCTTCCTCGCCGTCCTCCAGGCCCAGGGTGCAATAGGGAATCATCCCGGCGCCGGCCCCCGAGGGAATGTTGGGGTTGATCCGCACCACCGGGTAGTCGCCCCCGGCCATCTGGCGGATCTGCACCATGGTCAGGCCCGCCGCCATGGTGCACAGGATAAACCGCTCTTTGCGGCCCGCCAGCACCGGCTGCAGCTGGGCCAGCATGTCGGCCATCATCTGGGGTTTCACGCCCAGGAATACCACATCGCACAGGGCGGCGTCCTGGTTGGAGCCGGTGCGGCAGCCCAGCTCAGCCGCCAGGGCCTCGGCCTTGGCGGGGGTGCGGTTTGCCAAAACAACATTGCCCGGCTCCACCGTGCGGCAGATCGCCCGGGCCAGGGCTCCGCCCATGTTTCCGCAGCCAATAAAACCAATCGTTTTCATCCGGATTTCCTCCTTTACTTCCGATGGGACAGGATATGACGCGCCCGGCCCTGTCCGTTTGGCCGGGGTTCGCCCCGGGTGCCAGAGCCGCAGGCCTGCCGGATTCACAGGCGGACGCGGCGCCGGGGCGCGGTGTCCGGCGGCGTGCGTCACCCCTCGATGCGACCCGCCAGACCGCGGCATCTCAGGGGAAAACTCCCGCCCCGCGGCCGGCGCGCCTCTGCAGCCTGCCGCACGGCGGCACGCTGAAAATGCTGCTTCCATATTACCCGGAATGGCCCGCAAAATCAAGTCCTCTATACGGACGGTTGACAAAACCTGCCTGCGCGGTGTACAATAAAAACACAATGGGCTTGTGTGCCGACATGAGCCGGGAAGGGGGTATGCGCGTTGCGCAAGATGAAGCACGGACTGGTCCTGCTGCTGGCAGTGCTGGCTCTTTTGGTGTTGAGCGGCTGTTCGCAGCCCAAACAGGTTGGGACGCGCAGCATGGCCGGCGTGGCGGATCTGATCGCCAGTACGTCCGCCCAGACGGTGGTCACCAACGACGCCCCGCTGGACAGCGGCACCGCCGCTGCCGCCACCCATATGCTCAAGAGCCGCAGCGCCCCCGGCACCGGGGAGGACAACGGCATTCTGGCGGATGCGATGCGGGAAGCCTCCGACACCAGCCGCTACAATGCCCTCAGCGCCCCCACCGAGAGCGGCGTGACCCGGATGTCCCGGCTGTTCATCTATCCCGGCGACTGGAGCGAGGACGAAGTGGCCCGGGCCATCGTGGATGAAATCGACGAGATGGCCGCCGAACTGCCCTGCACCTCCCGCCAGGTGGTGATCGACAGTTATTTCACCTATACATATACCTATTCGGTCAGCGTGCGCCAGGCGTTCAGCGATCAGGCGTCGGCCTGGGTGGTGGGAATCGGCATCAACCAGACCGTAAAAGAGGAACATAAAACCTGATTTACGATAAAAATTTACAATAAAAAAGCAGTAAAAATATTTGAGTTTTGGGTGAAATATCATCCCACCAAAGTTGGGAAACAGAACCCCAACTTTGAAAACAAAAGCTCGAATGCCCACAAGCGCACCTGCCGAAAGGCAAGGGCGCTTGTTTTTATTAAATGTAAATTTTTTTAGAAGAACTCTTGGCGAAAAATGGTACGATTGACAAATCGCGGAAGTTGTACTATTATATGACTAGACGGGGTAGGGGCCGTCCTTATCCCGCAAAGGTCCAAGACTCGAAACAGGTAACCCCAGGCAAAATTTTACTTCTCTAATAAGGAGGTAAAGGTCCAATGAAACTCAAGCGCATTCTTTCCCTGGCGCTGTCCGGCGTCCTGGCAGTCAGCATGCTGACTGCTTGCGGTGGCGGCAGCAGCATCAGCAGTCTCCTTGACAATCGTACCTCTACTGTTCGCAGTGCCCTGAATGGTGCTCAGGAAATGGTGAGCTACAAGAGCAACGACAAGGAACTGGATGATGCGATTTCCAAAGTTGCAGGAACTCTGACCCCGGCTCAGGTCACCAACGGTATTGCAGACAGCAGTGTCAGCACCACCGTTCGCCAGCTGACTGGCTATGGTGATATGGGTCTTGGCGGCGCATGGAAAGCTCAGACCACGGTTGGCAGCGAGACCTTCGTGAAGGTCTTTGTCTACAACGTGGAGAACGAGGCTTTTGACACGGCCAGCGAAGTGGCAAGCAATATTGCCGAGCAGCTGAAAGTCATGGACCTCAAGAGCGAAGATGCGACCAAGGGTACGGACGTCACCAACTCTTACAAGGGCAACGTGGTTGCCTACGAAAAGACCATCGGCGAAGGCGATTCTGCTTTTGACGCATGGGTGGTTGGCGTTTCCATCACGCAGACTGTTACTGCTGACAAGTGATCCTCAATGACCCTATTTCCTTTTCGTGAGGAGAAAGCCCCTGACGGTGCGACGTTGGGGGCTTTTTAGTGTCAAAGAGACAGAGAAAGTCTCTTTTGTTTCATAGCCTAAACAAAAATCCACTGTATGGACAAACCGTGCAGTGGATTTTTGTTTTTGCTCCATCGCACTTATTTTGCGTCCCAAAAATGCGAAACGATGGAAGATTCTGGGTGAAAGACCAAAATTTATCAACGTATTTACGTTGTATAAATGTTATATTTCCCATTTTTCTCACCTTTTGCCAGTTCTGCCTTGACAAAGGAAACTCTGTTGTGTTAAACTATGCTCAAGGAACGGGGATGGTGACCTGTTCCCCAAATGTTTTGGTGCGAGTTACAAACAACAACAAGGAGGAAATTTCCAAATGAAACTGAATAAGGTTCTGGCTCTGGCTCTGTCCGGCATTATGGCCGTCAGCATGCTGGCTGGCTGCTCGACTGGCAACAAGGACGACAACAAGGACGAGCAGGTTCCTGTTGCTGACACTTCTATTGCTGGCATTCTGAACGATGAGCTGAAGGATGAGAAGATTGATGCTGTTTCTTTCCAGTATAGCACCGATCTGCAGGATGCTGTTGAGCAGGTTCTGCGCGTTAATGGTGGCCTGAAGAAAACTACTCAGGGCAACGATATCAGCGATGACATCGTTACCTATCAGGAGTACAGCCGTGAGGTCTTTGGGTCTCTGGGTAGCAAGGCTAGCAGCCCGGTCGTTGGCACTAAGGTTGCTGTGAGCACTCAGGTCAATGCTAGTGGTAAGACTGCCGAAGCAGTGAAGAAGGAAATGGCTCAGGCTATTGCTGATCTGGTTAAGGGTCTGGAGACTGAGAAAGAGGTTGGCAACCTGAAGTACACCTACACCTATACTGGTGAAGTTGCTATGGTTACTGCCGAGGATAATGATATGCCTGTCTACCTCGTCACCGCAGTTGTCACTTGCAAGACTTCTGCTCCTGTCGAGAAGTAATTTTATAACTAGCTAGGCTATCGTAACTCGTTTACACACTGATTATCGTATGATACAGTCCGTGCGGGGCGCGTGCAGCTGTCGTACCTTTCTACGAGGTGACCGCATAACCGCACAATATACGAAGCGCTTCGTATAGCACCAAAGGTTTATTACAAATTATTTGTAGTTTGCCGCACCAAAAAAGAACCAGCTGGGTGTGCAGACCCAGTTTTCCGGGGGCGGGCCGCAAGGCCCGCCCCCTTTTTGGTTTGCAGGGGAGGCCGGCTGCCAGCTTGTGATTGATTTTTCGGGCCGGACATGGTACACTTCCTCTGTAGAGAGTACAAGGAATGCAAAAACAGAAATGAGGAAGCTATCATGGTTACAATATTGTTGTCCACCATTGGCCAGCGGGGTGTGGATGCGCTGGCGTTTGTGCTGGCGTTTGTCCTGACGGCCCTGCTGACCAGTCTGTTCCGCAGCCGGCTGCCCCAGGACCATGGCCGCGCGTTTGCGGTGGATGGCGCGCTGTCCAAGGGCAAGGCCCGGGGCGCGGGATTGATTTTTGTGCTGTGCATCGTGCTGGTGGCCCTGGCGTTTATGCCGTTCCACCTGGAAACGGTCATTTATATGGTCCTGCTCATTGCTTCCATGCTGTCGGGGTATCTGGACGATGCCTCGGACACCGCGTGGAACGAGTACAAAAAAGGCCTGATCGATTTTGTGATTGCGGCGGTGGCCGGCGTCACCTATCTCAACTTCAACGGCTGCGGAGTCCGGTTTTTGAGCTGGTATTTTGTGCTGCCGTACCCGGTGTACCTGCTGCTCATCATTATCCTGATCTGGGCCAGCATCAATGTGGTGAACTGCACCGACGGCGTGGACGGCCTGTCCGCCAGCCTGGCGGTGGTGAGCATGGGCACTTTTGCCATGCTGTACGGCGAGTATCTGGGCAGCTACGTCACCGCCACGGTGGTGTTTGTGGGCGCTCTGCTGGCCTATCTGTGGTCCAACGCCAAGCCCTCCACCGTCCTGATGGGCGACGCGGGCAGCCGCGCCATGGGATTTTTCCTGGCGGTTCTGGCCCTCAAGTCGGGACATCCCTTTGCCTTCCTGCTGGCGGCGATGGTGTTTATCCTGGACGGCAGCCTGGGCATCATTAAAATCAGCCTCAAGCGTTTCCTGCACATCAGCGTGCTGAAAAACACCCTGACCCCCCTCCACGACCACGCCCGCAAGCGGCTGGGCTGGAGCGACGAACAGGTGGTCATCCGGTGGGTGATCGTCCAGTGCGTGGCGTCGGCGGTGCTGACGGTGCTGGCAGGCTTCGGCGCATAATGTTTTACGGCCCCGCTGGGAGAGCGTGTCGAAAAACGACACGCTTTAGGGGGAACCCATTTCTGCACGCATGCGCGTGGCAGAAATTCCTTGGTTGCGGTTCCCTGCTTTTGCGGCGGGCGTCGCGGCGCCCTTGCAAAAGACAGACCGCGGCACCTGCTCCGCTTCGCCTGTTTCTGCCGCAGGCAGAGGCTCAGCTCCGCAGTCCCTAATATCCCCCTGGGGACAAAATTTACCGCAGAACCGCGCACGCGGCCTTGCGGCCTCGCACACTCTCTGCGGCAAATTTCCCTGTAGGTGTCCCAGCCGTACGCACATGTCGTCCGGCCGGGACTTTTTGACAGTCTGACGGCCCCGCTGGGATAGGCGGGGCTGTTTTGTATCCCGCCCGGCGTGTTGACAAGTACACTTGTCTGTGTTATACTGAAAATGCAAACAAAACTTGTCAAACCCAAGGGAGGCGGTTCCATGAAAAAGGAAGAAATCCTGCGCAGAGCCCGGCAGGAGGGCGACGGCGAATATGAGGAGCGAATCCAGGGCCAGATCATGACCCGCAGCGCCCTGGTTGTGGTGGGGCTGTGCGCGGCCTTCTGGCTGGTGCGGGCGGGCCGCGCCTGGGCTGCAGGCGAGGCGCTGGCCCAGGTGTGGGACTATCCGGCCATTGCCACGGGATATGCGGCCTTTGTCCATCTGTGGATGTACAAGCGGCTGGACCAGCGGGTCAACCTGGTGAGCGGGCTGTGCTGCCTGCTGGCGTTTGTGATCTTTTCGGTGCAGTTTTGGCTGCACCTGTGAGGGAGGCGGCGTATGAATTCGGAACTGGTTTTGAAAAACCGGCTCAAAGAGGCGCGGGCGGCGGCGGGGCTGTCCCAGGCGCAGCTGGCGGCGATGGTGGGCGTCTCACGCAACACCATCAGCTCGATTGAGACGGGGCAGTTTAACCCCACTGCCAAGCTGGCGCTGATTCTGTGCATCGCGCTGGACAAAAAGTTTGAGGAGCTGTTTTATTTCGAGGACTGAGGCCCGAAACAGCAAAGAGGAGGCGGAGCCAATGACCCTAGACGAGGCCAAGAAAGCCCAGCGCCAGCAGGGGATTGCGGCGCGGCGGGCGCTGGACCCCTCAACGCGGCAAGCCGCCGATACGGCCATCTGTGCCCGCATCGCGTCCCTGCCGGCCTGGCAGGCCGCAAAACGGGTGCTGGGGTATGCCGCTTTTGGCGGGGAGCCGGACCTGTCGGCCCTGCTGGAAGGCCCGGAAGGCCGCCTGCACGGGACAGCCTGGCCGGTGTGCGGCCCGGATTGCACCATGACCGCCGCCCGGCCCCATCCGGAAAAGGGCTGGGAGACGGGGGCGTATGGCATCCGTGCGCCGGTGCTGGAACGGGCGGAGATCTTCCCGCCCGAGACCCTGGACCTGGTTCTGGTGCCCTGTACCGCCTTTGACGAGGCCTGCCGGCGGGTGGGCATGGGCAAAGGCTACTATGACCGGTATCTTCCCCGGTGCACTGGCGCGGCGGTGTACGGGGTGGCCTATGAGGTACAAAAAGTGGAGGCGGCCGCCGCGGGGCCGCTGGACATCCGCCTGGATGGCGTCATCACCGAGAGGGGGATTTACAGATGGAAATGATGCACAAAAGCTGTGAGCAGTTTTTGGAGGAACTGGCCTCCAAAGCGGCGGTACCGGGGGGCGGCGGCGGGTCGGCCCTGGTGGGCGCCGTGGGAACCGCCCTGGGGAACATGGTGGGCTGCCTGACGGTGGGCAAAAAGAAATATGCCGCCGTGGAGCCGGACATCCTGGCCCTGAATGAGAAGGCCGCCGCCCTGCGGGCCCGACTGGAAGGGCTGGTGGAGGCAGACGCCGAGGCCTTTGCGCCCTTGGCCAAGGCCTATTCCATCCCCAAAGAGGACCCCGCCCGGGCCGAAATCATGGCGGCCGCCCTGGAAAAGGCCGCCGCTGTGCCCCTGGAAATCATGGAGTGCTGCTGCGAGGCCATCGCCCTGCTGGAAGAATACGAGGCCAAGGGCAGCGTGCTGGCGGTGTCGGATGCAGGCTGCGGGGCGGTGTTCTGCCGGGCAGCGCTGGAAGGCGCCGGGCTGAATGTCAGCGTCAACACCCGCCTGATGGCCGACCGGGCCCGGGCGGAAGAGCTGGACGCCCGTGTGGCGGCCCTGCTGAAGGAATATGTACCGCGGGCCGAGGCGGTTTACGCCAAGGTTTGCGCACGACTGGGAGGAAATTGACCATGGCAACGCTTTTGAAAGGCGCGCAGGCCGCTGCCGCCCTGAACGAAAAGACGGCGGCCCGTGTGGCGGCCCTGGCGGAAAAAGGGATTGTGCCCACCCTGGCGGTGGTGCGGATGGGTGAGCGGGAGGACGATCTGTCCTATGAACGGGGCGTGATGAACCGCTGCGCCAAGCTGGGCATCGCGGTGAAGCCCTATCTGCTGGCGGCGGACGCCCCGCAGGCGGCGCTGATGGCGGTGCTGGAGGAGATCAACGAGGACGCCGGCGTCCACGGCTGCCTGATTTTCCGGCCGCTGCCCGCCCAGATCGACGACAAGGCGGTCCGGGCTGCCCTGGCCCCCGAAAAGGATGTGGACGGCATCACCGATGCATCCCTGGCGGGAGTGTTTACCGGCAGCGGGGTGGGCTATGCACCCTGTACGGCCCAGGCCTGTGTGGATATTCTGGACCATTACGGCATCCCCCTGGAAGGCAAACGGGTCACCGTGGTGGGCCGCAGCCTGGTGGTGGGCAAACCGGCCGCCATGCTGCTGGACCGCAAAAACGCCACCGTGACCATGTGCAATTCCCGCACCAAAGACCTGCCCCAGCTCTGCCGCCAGGCGGATATCCTGGTGGTGGCCATGGGCAAGCGCGGCGCCATCGGCGGGGACTGCATCGCCCCGGGCCAGGTGGTGGTGGATGTGGGCATCCACACCGATGAGGACGGCAAACTGTGCGGCGACGTCCGCTTTGCGGAGGCCGAGCCGGTGGCCAGTGCCATCACCCCGGTGCCGGGAGGCGTGGGCGCCATGACCACCTCGGTGCTGGCCGCCCATGTGGTAGATGCTTCCGAGAAGGCTGCACAGTAATCCGTAAAAACCTGCATAGACTTTGATCTGCCAACTGAAAAATTCTGCGTTGTTGCCCAAAAGCTAAGGTGAACACACATGAAGATACCGTTTCAGATGGCTCTGTTCAAAGCTGTTTTTGTGGTGGGTGTGCTGGTGGTATGTGCTCTTTGGGCTTTTGAACATTTTATCATCGGTGCGGTCCTTCTGAGCCTTTTGTTTGTATTTGATTTCGCTTTCCGGCGGTGCCCCTTTTGCGGCAAGCATTTTTCCATTCAATGGAGTAAGCTGGAACGATGTCCTTTTTGCGGAAAATCCTTGAAGTAGAAAACAGGAAATGAGTTACTGAAATAAAAATCCCCGCTCCCATGGAAGGAGCGGGGTTTTTGTGCTTTTTAGATCGTAAGACTTCGCATCGTACCGGGCCGCAGGCCCAAACGTAACGAGCGAGCCGGAGCGTAAAGGTCCCGCGGAACTGCCGGAGACCCGGAAAGTTTATGGTACCCAGTAAAAAGTTTTTTGCTTACTTTTCTTCAGAAAAGTAAGAGACGCCGGTGTCGGTGACGATGGCGTAGATGAGGGGGAGTTCCGAGGGTTTCTCGGGGCCGAAGGTGAAGGCGGAACGGTAGACCGCCTCGGCGGCTGCAAAGCGCTCGGGTGCGCCGCAGAAGGTGGCCAGGCTCTCGCCCCGGCGTACGTAGTCGCCCCGCTTCTTGTGCAGGATGATGCCGGCGGCGTAGTCCAGGGGATCGCCCTTTTTCTCCCGTCCCGCTCCCAGCAGAACGCTGGCAATGCCGATCTTCTCGGCGTCGTTGGCCGTAATGTACCCGTCGGCCTCGGCCAGTACCTCATACTTGGCCGCCGGCTGGTCAAACAGGCTGTAGTCCTCCAGAACCCGCACGTCGCCGCTCTGGGCCGCAAACATCTCTTTGCACTTGGCAAAGGCGCTGCCGTCTGCAATCACCTGCTGGGCCATGGCGCGGCATTCTTCCGGGGTTCCTTTGCCCGCCAGCACCAGCATGTAGGACGCCAGCTGCAGGCAGACTTCGGTCAGGTCGGCGGGGCCGCGGCCCTTGAGCACTTCCATGCTCTCCATCACTTCCAGGCTGTTGCCGATGTTGTGGCCCAGAGGCGTGTCCATGTCGGTGATCATGGCGGCCACCTTGCGGCCGTGGTGGCCGCCAATGGATACCATCAGCTTGGCCAGCTGGACGCTGTCCTCCACCGTCTTCATGAAGGCGCCGGTGCCGGTGGTGACGTCCAGCAGGATGGCGTCCGAGCCGGAAGCCAGCTTCTTGGACATGATGCTGGAGGCAATCAGGGGAATGCAGCTGACGGTGGCGGTGACGTCCCGCAGGGCGTACATCTTTTTGTCCGCCGCAGCGATGTTCTCGCTCTGGCCGATGACCGAAATGCCGATCCGATTCACCTGGGCGAAAAATTCCTCCTGGGTCAGGGCGGTGCGGGTGCCGGGTACGCTCTCCATCTTGTCGATGGTGCCGCCGGTATGGCCTAGGCCCCGGCCGCTCATCTTGGCAATCTTGACCCCGCAGGCCGCCGCAATGGGCGCAATCACCAGGGTGGTCTTGTCGCCCACGCCGCCGGTGGAATGCTTGTCCACCTTGATGCCGGCAATGGGGGACAGGTCCACCATCTCGCCGCTGCGGGCCATGATGTCGGTCAAAATGGCGGTCTCCTCGTCGGTCATCCCCCGCAGGTAGACCGCCATCATCCAGGCGGCCATCTGGTAATCGGGCACGTCGCCCGCCACATAGCCGTTGATGAGGGTCTCCAGCTCGGCGCGGGTATGGGTACCGCCGTCCCGCTTCTTTGCAATGATGTCGTAGATACGCATAGAAGATCACTCCAATCCCGATTGATAGGTTGCTTCCAGTATAGTATGACTTTTGCCCAAAGGCAAGGCCCCGGCCCGAAAGTTGGCAGAAACTTCACAGATCGCCCGCCGGTGCTTTTTCCATCACATAGTTGGCCAGGGTCACCCCTCTGCGCTCCACCTGCTGGGCCCGGATCACCCGGTAGCCGCGCCTGGCGAAGAAGGGGCGGGCCGTGACCGAGGCATGGGTGACCACCGGCCCGGCGGCAGCCTCTTCCAGCGCGTTGCAGAGGGCGGTGGCGACGCCCCGGCCCTGCAGGTCCTTGTGGACGTAGAGCCGGTCCAGGTAGCCGGCGGCGGGGTCCAGATCCCCGAAGCCCGCCAGCCGCCCATCCAGCTCGGCCACCAGGGTCCGGTGCGCCCGGAAGCTCTTGTCCCAGGCAGCGAGGTCGGGGCCGCAGGCGGGGGCCCAGGCGTCCAGCTGGGCGGGGGTATAGTGGGCCGCGTTGACGGTGTGGACCGTCTCGTAAAAGAGGGCCGCCAGAGCCGGGGCGTCTCCGTCCCGGTAGGGCCGCAGAAGGATTTCACCCGTGTGCTTTGCGGCGGCGTCCAGAGATGCCAGCCAGGCCTCCGCCTCGGGCCGGCCGCGGAAAATATGGACTTCCCGGCCGGGGCGGTACTGTTCCAGCAGGCGGAACAGCTCGGGCCGCTGGTCCGCACCAAAATCCAGAATCCACTGGCGGAACGCGGGGTCGAATTCCTCTTCCACCCAGGGGAGATCCTCGTGCCGGATGCCCACCCGGCTTTGGGCCCCCGCCAGACAGACCTCCAGGGGATAGTCCAGCAGGAAAATCGTGTCACAGGCGGCCATCCGCGGCTCCATGGTGCGCAGATAGTTGCCGTCAATGATCCAGGCGGGCCCGTCCATGACGGCGGCCAGAGCGGCGTCAAAGGCCTCAGGGGTGGTGTGGGTGCCGTCGGCCCGGTGCCACAGACAGTCCAGATAGTGGAGGGGCAGGCCGGTCCGGTCCCGCAGGCGGCGGGCAAAGGTGCTCTTGCCCGCCCCGGGACAGCCGATGACCAAAACTTTCTGCATGGGAAACACCTTCCTTTCAGAGAGCAAAACGGCGGCAAGCTGTTGCCGCCTGCCGCCGCGTTGGGTGTGTTTTTAGCGCGATCCCTTGTCGTAGGGGATGCCCTCGGCCTTGGGGGCCATGCTGTTCTTGGAAGTGAACGCGAGGATAATCATGGATGCGATGAAGGGCATCATGTTGTAGATGTTGCTGGACCAGCCCAGGTTGGCCAGGAAGGTGGAGTCGGCGATGTTGGCCAGGCTCTTGAACACGGCGAAGAACATGGCCGCGCCAAAGATGTGGAAGGGTTTCCACTGGCCGAAGATCATGACCGCCAGGGCCAGGAAGCCGGCGCCGGCCACGCCCACCTCAAAGTTCCAGGTCTGGACAGGGGGAACGATATAGGCCATGCCGCCGATGGCGCCCAGGGCGCCCGAGATCAGGACGCCGGCGTAGCGCATTTTGTAGACGTTGATGCCCACCGAGTCGGCGGCCTGGGGATGTTCGCCGCAGGCCCGCAGACGCAGGCCAAAGCGGGTCTTGTACATGACGATATAGCTGATGACCAGCAGGACAATGCCCAGAGGGACAAAGACGCTGAGCTCCAGCCCGCCCACCGAGAACAGGAAGGGACGGTTGGTGTAGTTCAGCTTGGCGCTGCCGCTCTCGCTGAAGTACTTGGCCAGAACCACCGCCACTGCGGTGGCCAGCAGGTTCAGAGCGGTGCCGCCGATGGTCTGGTCGGCTTTCAGGTTGATGGAGGCGAAGGCCAGCAGCAGGGAATAGACCATGCCGGCCAGGGCCGCCGCCACAATGGACAGAACCACGATCAGCCATGCGGGCATGGTGGCGGGCAGAAGGGTCAGGGCCAGGACGCCGGCGACGCCGCCGATGACCATGATGCCCTCCAGGGCAATGTTGATGATGCCGGAGTGCTCGCTGAACATGCCGCCCAGGGCTACCAGCATCAGGACGATGCCGTACAGCAGGGTATATTTGATGAGCAACAGCATAGCTTAGTCCTCCTTTTTGCCGGTCTTATCTGCCCGTTTGCCGCCGGACAGGAGCTTGGCGATCTTGCCGCGGAACAGCATCGAGAAGGCGCACAGATAGATGATGATGCCGCTGATGAGGTCGGCCACCTCGGTGGGGTAGTAGCGGGTGGACAGGAACGAGCCGCCCACCGTGATGTGGGAGATGAACAGGGCCGAGAAGATGGTGCCGATGGGGTTGGAGCTGGCCAGCAGGGCCACCGAGATGCCGTTGAAGCCCATGGCCGGCAGGGTGGTGGAGTTCAGGGGGTTCCACTCGGACACGCCGGACAGGTAGTACAGGCCCGCGCCAAAGCCGGCCAGAGCGCCGGCGATGACCATGGACAGCACCAGGTTTTTCTTCTCGTTGATGCCGGCGTAGCGGGCGGCGTTCTTGTTGAGGCCCACGGCCTTCAGCTCATAGCCGAAGGTAGTCTTGTCCAGCACAATCCAGATCGCGATGGCCACCACGATGGCCAGGAAGATGGCGATGGTGGTGCTGTTGGTCTGGAACATGTTGTTCAGGCCGAAGTCGGGGATGATGGAGCCCTCGGCGCCTTCCAGGCGGCGGAGGTTCCAGGTGCGGGTGTTGCGGGAGTCGTACATCACGCCGGTGCCGTTGCCGTACACAATCTCATTGACCAGATACAGGCCGATCCAGTTGAACATGATGGAGGTGATAACCTCGTTGATGTTCAGATAGGCCTTGAACAGGCCGGGAATGGCGCCCCACAGGCCGCCCAGAATGGCGGAGGCCAGCAGGCCCACATACCAGGGCAGGTGAAGGACGATGGCGCAGTACAGAGCGCCGTAGGCGCCCAGGGTGTACTGACCGGCGGCGCCGATGTTGAACAGGCCGGTTTTGAAGGCGAAGGCCACCGAAAGACCGGTCATGATGAGGGGGGCGGCGTTGGCCAAGGTGCGGCCCACGCCGTAGGGGGCGTCATAGAAGCCGCCCTTCAGGATGCGGACAAAGCCGTCGGTCCAGGCGTGCTCGGCGTTGATGGCCAGCAGCACCAGATAGCCGAACACCAGGCCGATCAGGATGCACAGCAGAGCTGCCAGCACGCTGACAAAGGCCGACCGGCTGTTGCCCCCGCGGGAAAGCATCTTTTTCTTGGTATCCATAAAGCGCTTATTCTCCTTTCCCCTGCTTGCGGGCGCCGGCCATATACAGGCCCAGCTCCTGGACGGTGGTGGTCTTGGGGTCAAACTCGCCCACGACCTCGCCCTCGTACATGACGAGGATGCGGTCGGACAGGTTCATGACCTCGTCCAGCTCCAGGCTCACCAGCAGAACCGCCTTGCCGGCGTCCCGCTGGGCCACGATCTGGCGATGGATATACTCGATGGCGCCCACGTCCAGGCCGCGGGTGGGCTGCACAGCCACCAGCAGCTTGGGGTCGCGGTCGATTTCGCGGGCGATGATGGCCTTCTGCTGGTTGCCGCCCGACATGCTGCGGGCAATGGTGACACTGCCCTGGCCGCTGCGGACGTCGTACTGCTCAATCAGACGGTCGGAATACTCCCGCACCTTGTCCTTGCGGATGAAGCCATGGCTCTGGAACTCGGGCTGCCAGTAGCGCTGCAGCACCATGTTGTTCTCCAGGCTGTAGTCCAGCACCAGACCGTGCTTGTGACGGTCCTCGGGGATGTGGCTCATGCCCGACTTGGAGCGCTCCCGGATGGAAGCGTGGGTGATGTCCTTGCCGCAGAAGGTGATTTTGCCCTTGGTGACCTTTTCCAGGCCGGTGAGGCCGTAGACAAACTCGGTCTGTCCGTTGCCCTCGATGCCGGCCAGGCAGACGATCTCGCCCGCCCGCACCTGGAACGACACATCCCGGACGGCGCTTTTCTTGTGGGTGGAGCTGGGCACGTTCACGCCCTGAACGTCCAGGATCACCTCGCCGGGATGGGCGGGGGCCTTGTCCACCTGCAGCTGAACGTCGCGGCCCACCATCATGCGGGACAGCTCTTCCTGGTTGGTGTTGGCAATGTCGGTGACGCCCACATACTTGCCCTTGCGCAGGACGGTGCACCGGTCGGCCACCGCCATGATCTCGTTGAGCTTGTGGGTGATGAACAGGATGCTCTTGCCCTCTTTCTTGAAGCCCCGCATGATCTCCATCAGCTCGTCGATCTCCTGGGGGGTCAGAACGGCGGTGGGCTCGTCAAAAATCAGGATCTCATTGTCCCGGTAGAGCATCTTCAGAATCTCGACGCGCTGCTGCATGCCCACCGAAATGTCGCTGACCAGCGCGTCCGGGTCCACCCGCAGGCCATATTTCTCGCTCAGAGCCATGACCTTCTTGCGGGCTTCGGCTTTCTGCAGAAAGCCCAGCTTGTTGGGCTCCACGCCCAGGATGATGTTGTCCAGAACGGTAAAGCATTCCACCAGTTTGAAGTGCTGGTGGACCATGCCGATGCCCAGCGCGTTGGCGTCGTTGGGGTTGCGGATCTGGACCTCCTTGCCACTCTTGAGAATCTTACCCTGCTCGGGCTGGTACAGACCAAACAGCACGCTCATCAGGGTGCTCTTGCCGGCGCCGTTTTCGCCCAACAGAGCGTGAACTTCACCTTTGCGCAGCTGGAGGGTAATATCATCGTTCGCCTTGATTCCAGGGAATTCCTTGGTAATGTGGAGCATCTCGATCACATAATCCTCGGCCAATCTGCTCACTCTCCTTTCACATGATGGTAACGCTTTGTTATCACTTTATCCATTATAACGTATTCTAATGCTACTTTGCAAGGAAAATATGTCTCAAAATCTGGCATTTTGCAAAAAAGACAGAGATTTTGTGCCGGAAACGGTGGGATACTACTGAAACCGGTGAGTTCGACAAAAAAGTATGACTTTACTTGTGGAACCTGCCGAAAAATCCGCAAAAAAATTAAGATAAAAAAGCACAGCTTTATGCTCTTTTTTGCGGCGCAAAATCCCTGAAAATCCGGCTTTTTGAGGGGTTGAAAGCAGGGGGAGGCCGGAGAAACGGAACAAAAAAGCGGGGCACCCGTAGGGGTGCCCCGCTCGATGGAAACCGAAGCTTGTCCAGCCTGGTTACAGGACCAGCTTACTGAACGTAAGTGACCTTGACCAGATCGCTGGTGGTGGGCTTCACGCTGTCCTCGCTGGAGTTGTCCACAACGATCTCGCCGGAAGCGATCTTGGCCTTGACAGCCTCGTACTCCTCGACGGTGAAGGTGCGGAAGTTCCAGCTGTCCTCAGCGGTGGGCAGGCCGACGTAGTCGCCTTCCTCCAGGCCGAAGTTGCCGTTGGTAGCAGCGATGGTGGTCCACTCGCCGTCGTCGATGTCGCCCAGAGCGGACTCAACAGCGACGGTCAGCTGCTTCATAGCGGAAGTGATGAAGGGGTTGTAGCTGTAGGTGCCGTCAGCCACGCCGTTGGCGCCGATGTAGTTCTGGTCAACGTCCACGCCGATGACGTAGCCGTTGGACTTGATGGCAGCCTCCAGAGCGGAGGTGTAGATGCCGCCGCCGCAGGCGAAGACGACCTCAGTGCCGCTGGTGTACCAGCCCTCCATACGGGAGGTGATGTTGGCGTCGCCGTAGAACTGGCCGCCGTAGTAGTAGTTCACCTCAACGGCGTTGCCGGTCTCCTGAGCAGCAGCGTCGATGCCCTGGATGTAGCCGTAGCCGTAGCGGATAACAGCGGGAACAGCCATGCCGCCCAGGAAGCCCAGCTTGGTGAAGCCGTCCTTGGCGATGGCGTAACCTGCCAGGTAGCCTGCCTGCTCCTCCTTGAAGGTGATGCAGTAGCAGTTGGCGGGGATGGTGTCGGTGCCGATGTCGGCCTGGGTCACGTCAATGGCGATGAAGCGGGTGTCGGGGTACTGCTCAGCAGCCCAGGCCAGGGAAGCGCCGTACAGGTAGCCGACGCAGACAACGGTGTCAGCGCCGTCGTTGACAGCCTGACGGATCATGGTCTCGCGGTCCTCATCGGAAGCGTCAGCCTCGGGGATGTAGTACTGGCAGTTGTCGCCCATGTAGTTCTGGACAGCGGTCCAGCAAGCCTGGTTGAAGCTCTCGTCATCAATGGTGCCGGTGTCGCAGCACAGAGCCACGTAGGAAACAGCGGTGCCCTCAGCGGCCTCGCCGGAGGCAGCGCTGGAAGCGGTGCTGGAAGAAGCAGCAGTGCTGGAAGCGGTGCTGGAGGAGCTGCCGCAGGCGGTCAGAACAGAAACAGCAGCGGCTGCGCCAGCCACGGCCATAAACTTACGACGCGAAATCATATTCATAAGAATTATCTCCTTTTTAACAGTTGTCTGCAACCATTTACGGACAGAAACATGATGCGGAATGCGGGGGCATAACGCCGCATTCTCTATATTCCAGTATAGCTACAAAATGTGTGAGGTTCAAGCGGTTTTCCATTACAAAATCTTTACAATATTGGCCGAAAAATAGCGAAAACCAACACAATCACGGGTGTTTTGCTTTGGAATTTTAGGTAATTTGCGTCAGATGTTGGCCGGGCCGAAACCGAAGGGAAGCAGTTCGCCCAGGGTGCGCTCGATGAAGTCGTCGGGGGTTTTGGCCATGATGACATTGAGGCTGGGCCCGCAGAACTCATACAGAGCCTGGCGGCAGACCCCGCAGGGTCCCGTGACCAGCTCGTTGACCTCGCCCATCCGGGCGCCCACCACCGCAATGTCGGTGAAATGGGTGACCCCTTCGCTGACCGCCTTGAACAGAGCGGTGCGCTCGGCGCAGCTGGTGGGGGTAAAGGCGGCGTTCTCAATGTTGCAGCCGGTGAAAATCTGACCGTCGGTGCTGCGGAGGGCGGCTCCCACCGTGAAGCGGCTGTAGGGGGCTACAGCCCGGGTGCGGGCGTCCAGCGCCAGGCGGATCAGCTCCTGTTTTTCCTCACGGGTCAGTTCAGACATGGTGTTCTCCTCAATACTCTGCGCCCAGGGCCACCTTCATCATGTCGGTGAAGCTCTTCTGGCGCTGCTCGGCGGTGGTGATCTCGGGGGAGACAAAGCTGTCCGAGATGGTCAGCAGGCAGGCGGCGTTCTTGCCCAGGATCTGGGCGTTGGCAAAGAGGGCGAAGCTCTCCATTTCCACGCAGACGCAGCCCTGCTCGTCCCGCAGCTTTTCCCAGTAGGTGGGCTTTTCGTCCGAGGGCTGGCGATAGAACACGTCGGAGGAGTGGATGTTGCCCTCGATGAGGGGGATGCCCTGCTTGGCGGCGGATGCCTTGAGCTTTTCGTTCAGGGAACGGCTGGGGAAGGTGATGTGGCCCTCAAAGCCGCTCTGGGTCTTGGCGTAGCTGGACTCACTGACTGCGCCGGAGGCCAGCACCACGTCGAACAGCTTGGCCTTGTCGGTGTAGCTGCCGGCGGAGCCGATGCGGATGATGTTCTCGACGCCGTAGAACTTGAACAGCTCGTAGGAGTAGATGCCGATGGACGGCATACCCATGCCGCTGCCCATCACGCTGATGGGGCGGCCCTCATAGGTGCCGGTGAAGCCCAGCATCCCGCGGACAGCGGTGACCTGGCGGACATCCTGCAGGAAGGTCTCGGCGATGAACTGGGCCCGCAGCGGGTCGCCCGGCATCAGGACGGTTTTGGCGAAATCGCCCGGTTCTGCGGCAATGTGCGGAGTGGACATAGGGACAAACCTCCTTTATTTGTTGAAGTAATTCTGAGGCGGCAGGTAACGGCCGTTGTAACGGATCTCAAAGTGGCAGTGGTTGCCGCTGGAACGGCCGGTCGAGCCGACGTAACCAATCAGCTGGCCCTGGCTGACCGCCTGGCCGGCGCTGACGGTCAGGGACAGGCAGTGGGCGTAAACGGTGCTGTAGCCGTTGCCGTGGTTGATGATGATGGAGTAGCCGTAGCCGCTGCCGGCGCCGTTCCGCTCGTAGCCGGCCTTGCTGATGACGCCGCTGGCGGAAGCGTAGATGGGAGTGCCGGCGGGGGCGCAGATGTCCACGCCCTTGTGGCTGCTGGAATACCAGCGGGAACAATAGGTGTACTGGGGCACCGGCCAGATGAAGGTGCCGTTGCCCACCTGGGCGACGCTGCCGCTGGGCAGCTTGGTGCCCACCACGATCTCCCGGTTGACCGGCTCCTTGGTGACCTCGCTGCTGACGATGGTCTGTTCCAGCAGGTTGCCCTCGGTGTCGTAGACGTTCTCGGCGGTGATGGTGCGGATGCCGTTTTCACCCTCCTGTACCGTGTGGGTGGTGCCGAAGGCGTATTCGCTGGACTGGGTTTTCTGGGTGGAGAAGGGGATCTCCTCGGTCCAGGTGACGGTCCGGGTGATCTGGACCTCCAGCATGGCCTCCTCCCGGGTGACGATCAGCTCGTCGCCGGGGAAGATGGCGGTATCGGTGGTGATGTCGTTGAGCTCGCACAGCTCTGCGGTGGTAAGGTTGTTCTTGGTGGCAATCAGGCTGATGCTGTCGCCCTGCTGCACGGTGTAGACCCGCTCGGCCTGGCGCACGCCCGACAGCAGGGACACCACATCGGCGTAATCCTTGAAGCTGTCGGTGAAATACAGCCCGTCCTCCAGGGTGACGGTCCGGTTGAAGCTGACCACGGCGGTGGGGTCTGCGTCATCCTGATAGGCCGAGAGCATATCGTTCAGGTACAGCTCCAGCTGGTCGCCCTCGGCGCAGACGGCGGTCAGTTCCCCGTCCAGATAGAGGGCGGTGCCCTCGCTGATCTCGTCGCTGACAGCGGACAGGATGGCGTCGGCCATCTGGCTTTCGTCCAGCACCTCGGTGGAAATGGCCAGCCGGTAGGTGGGCTCGATGGTCAGCTCGGCTTTGCCGGAGGTGCCGGCGTAGTTGACGCGCTGGAGCACGTCCTCACGGGCCGAGTCAAAAGTATCTTCGTTGGCCACATGGCCCACCGTGACGCCGTTGACGTCCACGGCCAGGGTGTAGGGGCTGCCCACCATGACCTGAACCACCGTCAGCAGGACGGCCAGAGAGCCCAGGGGCAGCAGGTATACCACCATCCGGGGCAGCAGGCCTGCATAGCGGACCGCACCGCGGCCTAAGTACTGAAGGTCGGCCACAATGCCGGCCCAAAATCCTTTTTCACGGCGGACGTTGGTGCCGTGAACCCAGATGTTGCGCACACCGCGGCAGAGCACATACAGAGGCTCAAACAGCTCCCGCAGCACCGTCCGGGCGCCGGGGAAGGCGGTGTCGGCCACATCCTGCCACGCCCGCAGAAAGGCGGCGGACAGCCAGATGGCGGCGGATTCAATGACCCGCCCGGCCTGGATCATGCTGTATTCGCCGGCGAAGCCCAGAGAATACAGAAAGTCGCCGGCCTGCCGGGCCAGCGGGAAACGGCTGAGGAAGGCGCCGAAGCCCTCCATGCGGCGGCGGGTCCGGGCGCGGAAATGGTGGCGGCGCAGCAGGCTGCTGCACTGCACCCGGGCCCAGAATGCCCGCAGTTTTTCTTTTGTTGTCAGGGGAGGCGGGGCGCTCGGCTGAACGTCCTGCGGCTCCTTGATTTTATCGTCAATCAAAAGAGTGGTTCTCCTTCCGGTGGGATTGGATGCATCTATACAAAAGTGAAGGCATATCGCATCAAAAGCCCGGCGGCGGCCGGGAACGGGACAGGGAAGAAAGCCTGTCCGGCCCCGCCCCGCAGCGGGGGCGCGGAACGCGCAAAAAATACAGCCCGGCCAGACCAGCGGCTGCCGGACCGTACGTTCTTAACTAAATTATACACCGTGCAGGCCCTGAGGCAAGGTTTTGCACAGAATTTGGATGAAGCTTTCACCGACTTTTCACGAAAATAACGCAATTATGTCGGCGGGCAGGGGGCTTTCCACCGTGACGGGGGAGAGCCGCAGGGGCATGTCAATCCAAAAGCCGTCGGGCATGGGATGTCCCTCGGGCGCCAGGAACCGCTGCCGGCCGCAGTGGAGGGCCTGACGCCCGATCCGGTCCCGGTGCCCGCCGTACAGGTCGTCTCCCGCCAGGGGATGGCCGATGGAGGCGAAGTGGACCCGGATCTGATGGGTGCGCCCGGTGACCGGGACGCAGGCCGCCAGGCTGAGGCCCTTTTCCGCCTTTATAATGGTATACTCGGTGCGGCTGGGCTTGCCGTCGGGGGTGACACACCGGCCGATGATGCTGTCGCCCCGGCGGCCGATGGGGGCGTCGATGACCCCCGGGCCCAGGGGCAATTCGCCCTCGGCCACCGCATAATAGAGCTTGTCCACGTTTTGGGCCAGCAGGGGAGCGGCGTAACTGGTCTGGGCCGCCAGCACCAGGCCGCTGGTGTCCTTGTCGATCCGGTTCACCGGCCGAAAGACCGGGCTGCGGCCGGCGGCCTGCCGCAGGGCGGCGTAGCCGTTGGCCAGGGTGCCGCCGGGATAGTTGAGGGTGGGGTGGACCGCAATGCCGGCGGGCTTGTCCAGCACCACCGCGAAAAAGTCCTCGTAAACCGTCCGCACGGGGATGTCCGGCTGGGGCTCACAGCCGCCCTCCTCCTCGGGGAAGGCGAAGGACACCACCTGACCCGGAAAGACCCGCTGGTTGGCCAGAACCGGCTTTCCGTCGGCCCAAAAGCCGCTGCCCCGGAACTTCACCGCCCGCAGCAGGTCGGTGGACAGGCGGCACTCCCGCAGAAAGCTGCGGAGCAGGACCCCCTCGGGCCCGGCCTGCGGGGGAACAGGGAAATACAGCCGCATGGCCTGGGGCCTCCTTTCCGGGCTGAAATGTCATATAAGTATAACAAAAAATCCCGAGACTTGCAAATGACGCCGGATTATGGTATCATGTAGCGTGGAAAACGAGTGGAACATACGGCGGCGGGGCGGCTTGACCGCTCTGAGGAAAGTCCGGGCTTCACAGAGCACGGTAACTGCTAACGGCAGCCGGGGGTGACCCCAGGGAAAGTGCAACAGAAAGGAAACCGCCGCACCTTTGTGCGGTAAGGATGAAAGGGCGAGGTAAGAGCTCACCAGCGGATGGGTGACCATTCGGCTTTGTAAACCCTACCGGAAGCAACGCCTATATGGGACGTACAAGCGCTGCTCGCGTGTCCTGAAGGCGGCACGAGCCCGTCAGCAATGGCGGGCCTAGACAGATCGTCGTTTAATACAGAACCCGGCTTACGGTCTATCTCGTTTTCCACCTGAGACGTTTTGGGGGCCTGCTTTGGACAGCAGGCCTCCTTTTTCTGCGATTTTAACAGTTTGTTTCTTTTCGTTTTGGTGAAAATGTGCTATACTAAAGCCGATCCATGCTCTTTGGAGCGTCAAATGCTGGTGTAAAATTGGACAGGATGTGTCTTGTATGAAGGATGGTTTTCTGAAAGCAGCGGCCCTTTCCCCCGCGCTGCGGGTGGCGGACTGCGCCTATAACGCCGGGCAGATTGTCTCGGCCCTCAACGACTGCGCACGGCGCGGGGTCAAGCTGGCGGTGCTGCCCGAGCTGGCCCTCACCGGCTATACCTGCGGGGATTTGTTCTTCCAGCAGGCGCTGCAGCAGGCGGCCCTGGCCGGGCTGGGGGAGATCCTCCGGGCCAGCGAAGGGCTGGACCTGGTGGCTCTGGTGGGCCTGCCCCTGATGGTGAACGGCAAGCTGTACAACTGCGCCGCCGTGGTCTGCCGCGGCCGGCTGCTGGGCATCGTCCCCAAGACCTGCCTGCCCAACTACGGCGAATTCTACGAAAAGCGCCACTTCGCCCCCGGCAGCAAGACCGTCCGCACCATGACGGTCTGCGGACAGGAGACCCTGTTCGGCACCTCGCTGCTGTTTGCCTGCCGCCAGATGCCCGAGTTTGTGCTGGGCGTGGAGCTGTGTGAGGACCTGTGGAGCGTTCTGCCCCCCTCCACCTTCCACGCCATGGCGGGCGCCACCGTCATCGCCAACCTGTCCGCCAGCGACGAAACCGTCGGGAAGGCGGAGTACCGCCGGGATCTGGTGAGCAACCAGTCGGCCCGGCTGCTGTGCGGCTATCTGTACGCCTCCGCCGGCCACGGCGAGAGCACCCAGGACATGGTCTTTGCCGGCCACAACCTGATCGCCGAGAACGGCGCCCTTCTGGCCGAGTCCCAGCCCTTCGCGGGCGGGGACGCCGAGACCGAGCTGGACTGCGCCCGGATGCTGGCCGAGCGGGCCCGCAACACCAGTTTTGTCCCCTCGGAGGAGGGCTATCAGACCGTGTCCTTTGACCTGGAGGTCACCGACACCGTCCTGACCCGGCGGATTGATCCGGCTCCCTTTGTGCCGGGCGATCCCCTCCGCCGCGCCCAGCGGTGTGAGCTGATCCTGCGGATGCAGGCCGACGGCCTGGCCAAGCGGATCGAGCACACCCACGCCAAAACGGCGGTCATCGGCATTTCGGGCGGCCTGGACAGCTGCCTGGCCCTGCTGGTGGCGGCCCGGGCCATGCGCCAGCTGGGCCGTCCTGCCGCCGACGTGCTGGCGGTGACCATGCCCTGCTTCGGCACCACCAAACGGACCCGCAGCAACGCCGAAATCCTCTGCCAGGAGCTGGGGGTGTCCTTCCGGGAGGTCAACATCACCAACACCGTCCGCAGCCACTTTGCGGACATCGGCCACGACGGCCAGACCCCCGACGTTACCTTTGAGAACAGCCAGGCCCGGGTCCGCACCCTGGAACTGATGGACATTGCCAACCTGCACGGGGGCTTTGTGGTGGGCACCGGCGATTTGTCCGAGCTGGCTCTGGGCTGGGCCACCTACAACGGCGACCACATGAGCATGTACGGCGTCAACGCCGGCGTCCCCAAGACCCTGGTGCGCCACCTGGTCCAGTACGAGGCCGACACCGCATCCAGCGAGGAACTGCGCCGGGTGCTGGTGGATATTCTGGACACCCCCGTCTCGCCCGAGCTGCTGCCCGCAAAGGACGGGGAGATCGCCCAGCGCACCGAGGAGCTGGTGGGCCCCTATGAGCTCCACGACTTCTGTTTGTATTACGTTCTGCGGTTCGGCTTTGGCCCCCGGAAGATCTTCCGGCTGGCACAGGCCGCCTTTGCGGGCCGGCCCGAGTACCCCGACGCGGTGCTGTACAAGTGGCTGCGCAGCTTCTACTGGCGGTTCTTCGCCCAGCAGTTCAAGCGCAGCTGCCTGCCCGACGGCCCCAAGGTGGGCAGCGTCACCCTGTCTCCCCGCGGCGACTGGCGGATGCCCAGCGACGCCTCGGCGGCGGCCTGGCTGGCCCAGCTGGAGGAGCTGAACATCCAGTAAGGAGTGTCTATGCAGCACAAAAAACTGCTTGTGAATCTTTTGTTTGCGGCGGTGATCCTGGCCGCGGCGGCCGCACTGTTTCTGCTGCGGGACGCCGGCAAGGACCCCGAACGCCCGCTGAAAGCCCAGCTGGTCTACGGCGACGACAGCACCGTTCTGGACCTGCCGCTGGACGTGAACCAGCGATACGACGTGGATACCGGTTATCTCACCGTCCACATTGAAATCAAGGACGGGGCGGCCCGCTTTGTGGATTCGCCCTGCCCCGACCATGTCTGCGAGGGGTATGGCTGGCTGACCCTGGAGGATCAGACCGCCACCTGCCTGCCCGCCCGCGCCGTGCTGACCCTTGTGCCGGCCGGCTGATGCAAAGGAGCTTGAACCCTATGGACTTTGACTTTGAGCCGGAGGAGCGCTCGTCCGGTACATCGCGGCATCAGCCGCAGAAGATCCGGCGCAGCGACGAGAAGTCGGCTGCCGATCCGGTGACGGTGGACAGCCGGGACTTTTTCCAGCCCAGCCAGGAGCCGCCCGCTCCGCCGCCTTCTGCGCCGTCCCATGCGGCCCACACGGCCCATGCGGGCCGCGGGACCCGTCCGGCCCGCACCACTGCCCGCACGGCCGCCAAAGCGTCCGAACATTCACCCATCCGAGGCTTACTTATGCTGATCCTGTTCCTGCAGGCAGTCCTGAGCGCGGCAGCTCTCGTGCAGCTGTACCGCACCAAGATGCTGCCCGTCTATTACCTGGCGGTTCTGGCCGCTTTGCTGGTTTTGGTCTGGCTGCTGGTCTACAAGTGCCAGCGGTACAAGGTGCGGGGGTTCCTGACCCGGGTTCTGTCCCTGGTGCTCAGCGCCGCCATGGCGGTGGGCTGCGTCTGGGCCCAGCAGGGCCTGGACGCCCTGGACAAGGTCACCATCGGGGATGAAACCATCACCGACTACGAGGCCATGGCCATCACCACCGAGCCCTTTGTGGTCTACCTCAGCGGCGTGGACACCCGGGGCGACCTGACCGACAACGCACGCAGCGACGTGAATATTCTGGCGGCGGTCAACCCCCTGACCAAGCGGGTGGCCCTGGTGAACACCCCCCGGGACTACTACGTGGACCTGGCCGGCACCGACAGCAAGGACAAGCTGACCCACGCCGGTCTCTACGGCGTGGAAACCTCCATGGAGACCCTGGGCGGCCTCTACGGGGTGCCGGTGGACCACTATGTGCGGATCAACTTCGCCGGATTCATTGATGTGGTGGACGCTCTGGGCGGCATCGACGTCTACTCCGACTACACCTTTACCTCGGTGGGCAGCCCCGGCTATTACAATCCCACCGATTTTGTGGAGGGCTGGAACCATCTGGACGGCGCCGCCGCCCTGGCCTTTGCCCGGGAGCGCCACGCGTTCCCCACCGGCGACATCCAGCGCGGCATCAACCAGATGAAGGTCATCGAAGCCATACTGAACAAGATCAAGAGCCCCGCCATCCTCACCAGCTACAGCCGCCTGCTGGCGGCAGTGTCGGACAACTTTGTAACCAGCCTGTCCTCCAACCAGATCACCGCCCTGGTGCGGATGCAGCTGTCCGACTTTGCCGTGTGGGACATCGAGAGCTATACCGTCACCGGCAGCAGCTCCTCCAGCACCCACTGCTACTCGGCCCAGGGCCAGAAGCTGTATGTCATGATGCCCGACGAGGAATCGGTGGCCGGCGCCCAGACGCTGCTCCAGTCGGTCCTCAGCGGCGAGCCGGTCCCCTCGGCCGACAGCGCCGCCTCCGGCGAGGCTTCCAGCGAAGCCGCCAGCGAGACGGAATAAAACCACAGGATTTCATCTTATCGTGCAGTGCCGGATGGCACTGCACATTTTTTGTGCCTTTTGCTGGTTTTGCGGGATACATCTTGTTGCATATTATGGAATTGACATACTTGTCCTGGTGGCATAAACTATAAGTATAGTCACGAAGATAGGGGCAGTATGCCCTGCGAAAAAAAGCAAAGGTAAGGTGTTCACAATGTATCTGGATGAATACAAGCGCTGGATGGCGGCCGACCTGGAGGACGCCGATCTCAAGCCTGAACTGGCAAAAATCGAGGGAAATGATGCAGAGATCAAGGACCGCTTTGCTGTTGCGCTGAAGTTCGGCACCGCCGGCCTGCGCGGCGTGCTGGGCGCCGGCACCAACCGGATGAATATTTACGTTGTCCGTCAGGCCACCCAGGGCCTGGCCAACTGGGTCAAGACCCAGGGCGGCACCCAGACTGTGGCCATCAGCTACGACAGCCGCCTCAAGAGCGATATCTTTGCCAAGACGGCCGCCGGCGTTCTGGCTGCCAACGGCATCAAGGTCCGGATTTACGACGCTCTGATGCCGGTTCCGGCCCTGAGCTTCGCCACCCGCTACTACAACTGCAACGCGGGCATCATGGTCACCGCTTCCCACAACCCCGCCAAGTACAACGGCTACAAGGCCTACGGCCCCGACGGCTGCCAGATGACCGATGACGCCGCCGCCATCGTCTACGACGAGATCCAGAAGACCGACGTGCTCACCGGCGCCAAGTACATCTCCTTCGCCGAGGGCGTCGAGCAGGGCCTGATCCGCTTTGTGGGCGACGACTGCAAGAACGCCCTGTACGAGGCCATCGAGGCCCGCCAGGTCCGTCCCGGCCTGTGCAAGACCGCCGGCCTGAAGCTGGTCTACAGCCCCCTGAACGGTTCCGGCCTGGTGCCCGTCACCCACGTGCTGAACGACATGGGCATCACCGATATCACCATCGTTCCCGAGCAGGAGTACCCCAACGGCTACTTCACCACCTGCTCCTACCCCAACCCCGAGATCTTCGACGCCCTGAAGCTGGGCCTGGAGCTGGCTGAGAAGTCCGGCGCCGACCTGATGCTGGCCACCGACCCCGATGCCGACCGCGTGGGCATCGCCATGAAGTGCCCCGACGGCAGCTATGAGCTGGTGAGCGGCAACGAGATGGGCGCCCTGCTGCTGGACTACATCTGCGCCGGCCGCATCGAGAAGGGCACCATGCCCGCCAACCCCGTGGCGGTCAAGTCCATCGTCTCCACCCCGCTGGCCGATGCCATCGCCGCCCACTACGGCGTCGAGATGCGCAGCGTCCTGACCGGCTTCAAGTGGATCGGCGACCAGATCGCCAACCTGGAGGCCGCCGGCGAAGTGGACCGCTTCATCTTCGGCTTCGAGGAGAGCTACGGCTACCTGGCTGGTCCCTACGTCCGCGACAAGGACGCCGTCATCGGCTCCATGCTGATCTGCGAGATGGCTGCTTACTACCGCAGCATCGGTTCCTCCATCAAGCAGCGTCTGGAGGAGATCTACAAGGAGTACGGCCGCTACCTGAACAAGGTGGACAGCTACGAATTCCCCGGCCTGACCGGTATGGACAAGATGGCTGGCATCATGAAGGAACTGCGGGAGAATCCCCCCGCTGAGTTCGCCGGCCACAAGGTGGTCAAGGTCACCGACTACGAGAAACCCGAGGAGACTGGCCTGCCCGCAGCCAACGTCCTGATCTACACTCTGGAAGGCGGCGCCACCGTCGTGGTGCGTCCCTCCGGCACCGAGCCCAAGATCAAGACCTACTTCACCACCCTCGGCAAGGACCTGGCCGAGGCACAGGCCCAGAAAGACGCTCTGGCTGCCGCTCTCCAGCCCCTGCTCGCCTAAAACATTGGACGGCACCACCGCATTGAACAAAAGTTGAAAGCAGCGCACGGATGAAAGTCCGTGCGCTGTTTTTGATGCAGGGGGCAAAAAGGGCCCCGGCCGGGGGATTATCCCACTGTGGAAGCGGGTTTTTCGGCACCGGGAGCAAAAGTGTAAAAAATGGAAATTCCCCGCCCCGACCGGCGGGGATCTTTTGTTTTGTGCGCGGGGCTGAAACAGTTGCAGTTTACAAGTCGATGCGTTATAATAATAATCGGATTTTTGTAGGATATACTGGACCTTTGCGCATTTGGCAGGCCAGTAACAAGGATGAGGACAGACAAATGAAAAAGAAAGCTTCCGCCGTGATACTGGCAGCAGGCTCTTCCAGCCGGATGGGCTTTGATAAACTTGCTTTTGACCTGGGGGGCGAGACGGTTTTGGGCCGCAGCCTCCGGGCGTTTGATGCGTGTCCCCAAATCAGCGAGATCATCCTTGTGACCGGGGCCGACCCGACCCTGGCCAAGCAGGAGGCCGCCCGCTGTCACAAGCCGGTGCGGCTGGTGTCGGGCGGGTCCACCCGGGCCGAGAGCGCCCGCAACGGCGTGCTGGCGGCGGTGAAGGAGCTGGTGGCCATCCATGACGCGGCCCGGCCCTTTGTGAGCCAGGAGGTTATCGAGGCGGCCCTGAACGGCGCCGAAGGCTGGGGCGCCGCGGCGCCCGCAGTGCCGGTGAAGGACACCATCAAGTGCGGCACCCCCGGAGACGGACGAACCGTCCCGGCCCAGTGCCTGGTGAGCCTGACCCCCGACCGGTCCAGCCTGTACGCCATCCAGACCCCCCAGTGTTTTGACCGGGATACATACCTGCGGGTCACCGAACAGCTGGACCCCCAGAAAGCCCGTCTGGTCACCGACGACGCCAGCCTGTTTGAGCTGTCGGGGCTGCCGGTGCGGCTGACCCAGGGAGACTACGCCAACTACAAGATTACAACCCGGGAGGACCTGCCCGGCGCCCCGATGCAAGGAGAGACCAAGATGCGTATTGGACATGGTTATGACGTGCACCGCCTGGTGGAGGACCGCCCCCTGATTCTGGGCGGCGTCAGCGTGCCCTTTGAAAAGGGCCTGCTGGGCCACTCGGACGCCGACGTCCTGACCCACGCCGTCATGGATGCGGTGCTGGGCGCGGCGGCGCTGGGGGACATCGGCCAGCACTTCCCCGACAATGACCCCGCTTATGCCGGGGCCGACAGCCTGGCGCTGGCCCGGGCGGTGGCCGCCCTGGTGGAAAAGGCCGGCTGGAAGGTGGGCAACATCGACGCCACCATCCTCTGCCAGCGGCCCAAGCTGGCCCCCCATATCCCCGCCATGCGCCAGAATCTGGCGGCAGCTTTTGGCCTGCCGGTGGATGCGGTGAGCGTCAAGGCCACCACCGAGGAACATCTCGGCTTTACCGGGGAGGGGCTGGGCATTGCCGCCCACGCCGTCGCCTTGATTCAGCCCCGCTGACAGGAGTGATAACCAATGAACTGGAGTTCCATCATCGCAAACTTTCAAACATTTAATCTGGCCGACCTGCTGGATGTGCTGATCGTCACCTTTGTGATCTATCAGATTCTGGGCATCGTCAGCCGCACCCGCGCCGGCCAGCTGGCCCGGGGCGCCCTGGTGGTGGGCGTGATCTATGTGGTGGCCACCACCGCCAACATGCGCACCGTCACCTGGATTATGAATTCGCTGCTCCAGGTCGGTCTGCTGACCCTGGTGGTGGTCTTTCAGCCCGAGATCCGCCGCGCTCTGGAGCGGATGGGCCAGACCGACCAGTGGTTTTTGAAGTTCTTCCGGGTCCGCCATGTGGACCCCGCCACCCGCGGCAGCTGGCGCAGCGCCATCATTGCCATCTGTGACGCCGCCGAGCGGTTTTCCGAGACCAAGACCGGCGCCCTGATCGTGCTGGAACGCCGCACCGACCTGGCGGAAATCGAGCGCACCGGCACCCCGGTGGACTGTGAGGTCAACCCCGAGATCCTGGGCACCATCTTCTACGAGGGCACCCCTCTCCACGACGGCGCCGCCATCATTGAGGATGGCCGCATCAAGGCGGCGGGCTGTGTGCTGCCCCTGTCCAACAACCTGGATCTGGGCAAGGATATGGGCACCCGGCACCGGGCCTGCCTGGGCATTGCCGAAAACTCCGACGCCATCGCCATTGTGGTGAGCGAGGAGACCGGCATCATCTCGATGGCCAAAAACGGCGTCCTGATCCGCCACTTTGACCGCCAGACCCTCTACACCCGTCTGGTGGACGAGATGATCCCCAAGGAAGCCGCTGCCGACCGCAGCAAGGGTTTTGATACCTTCAAGGGACAGGTCCTGTCCCTGATGGACTGGAGAAAAAAGGAGGGAGAGGGGAAATGAATCCGATCAAAAAGCCGTTCCGTGCCGACGGAGGGCAGAACCGTTCCCTTCTGGAGGATCGCCGGGTCCGGCTGGGCATTGCCTTTCTGGTGGCGCTCCTCATGTGGGTGGCCGTCACCACCGTGGTCAAGCCCAACACCACCATCGTGAAAAAGGGCGTGCCGGTGGACTATACCTATGAGTCCAGCGTCTATACCTCCCGGGGCCTCAGCATTGTGGAGGCCCCTGAGCGCACCGTGGACCTGACCATCTCGGGCGACGGCTACACCATCGGCGACCTGACCCAGGAGGACTTTGTGGTCTATCCCGACTACTCCTCGGTCCGCTCCAGCGGCACCAAGAACCTCCAGCTGCGGGTCCGGTGCGTCAATACCGCTGTGGCCAGCAACATTTCGGTGTCCATCGCCGACGCCGACAACACGGTGGACGTGGTGTTTGACGTGGTGGAGGAAAAGACCCTCCCCATCCAGGTGAATACCCGCTACCTGACCATTGAGGATGGCTACATCCTCTACAGCACCGCGGCCTCCAACGAGACGGTGACCCTGACTGGTCCGTCCAGCGAGCTGGCGGACGTGGCATCCTGCACCGCCGAGGTCAGTTACAGCGACATCCTCAGCGACAGCGTCACGGTGAACACCAACCTTCGCTTCTACAACGAGAACGGCCACGAGCTGGAGTTCAACTACGTCACCGCCGACCATGAGACGGTGGACGTCACCCTGACGGTGTACAAGACGGCAACCCTGCCCATCAATGTGCGGTTTGTGAATACGCCCCCTAACTTTGACGACTCGGTGCTGATTTATTCCCTCAGCCAGACCGAGCTGCGGGTGGCAGGCCCGGCCGACACGGTGGAGAACCTCTCCGAGCTGGCAGTGGGCACCATCGACCTGTCCACCTTTGCGCTGGACAAAGTCTACGAAATGCCCATCACCCTGCCCTCGGGCCTTGTCTCTCTGGACAACGTGGACACCGTCACCGTCAGCTTCAACTGCAGCGCCATGGCCACCAAGACTTTGAACATCCCGGCCGACAACATTGAGGTAGTCAACCTGCCCTCCACCTATCAGCTGACGGTGGAGACCGAGCGGCTGATGAATGTGACCCTCTGCGGCCCGGCCTCGGTGCTGGAAGGCCTCACCGCCGACCAGGTGGTGGCGCAGATCGATGCCGACGACTTCGCGGTGTCTCTGGGACAGCAGAACATCGCCTGCAGCATCTACGTCCCGGCGGACGGACGGGTCTTTGCCCTGGGCAGCTATACCGTCCAGTGCCGGATTCAGAGCAACTGAACGGTCCAACACTATAAAAGAAACGGAAACACAAGCACATGATCCTGGTTCGAGATATCCGCCTGCCCCTCTCCGCTGGAGAGGAGCAGGCCCGTGCCCAGGCGCTGCACCTGCTGCGCCTGCCTCAGAGCAAGGTCCGGCAGATGGGGGTGGCCCGCCTGTCGGTGGACGCCCGCCACGGCCGGCCCAAGCTCGTCTATACCATTGCAGTAACGCTCAAAGATGAGGGTGAGGAACCTGCCTATGCAGGGGCCTTGCCCTGCGTTGCTTTGCGCCAGGAGGCGCAGCTGGTGCTGACCCCCGGCGCCCAGACCCTGAAAACCCGGCCGGTGGTCTGCGGTCTGGGGCCTGCGGGGCTGTTTGCAGCCCTGGCCCTGGCCCAGCAGGGGTTTGCCCCCATTGTCCTGGAGCGGGGCCCCGCTCTGGAAGACCGGGTCCGGGCGGTGGAACACTTCTCCGCCACCGGTGAGCTGGACGAAAACGCCAACATTCAGTTTGGCGAGGGCGGCGCCGGCACCTTTTCGGACGGCAAGCTCACCACCCGCATCGGGGACCCCCTGTGCGATTACGTCACCCGGGTCTTTCTGGCCCACGGTGCGCCGGCGGAAATCGCCTGGCAGCAGAAGCCCCATGTGGGCACCGACCTGCTGCGGGGCGTCATCACCTCCATCCGCAAGGAGATTGAGGCCCTGGGGGGCGAAGTGCGGTTCAATACCGCCCTCACCGGCCTGCACACCCGCAACGGCGTTTTGACCGGCATCGACACCACCGCAGGGCCTCTGCCCTGTGAGGCGCTGGTACTGGCGGTGGGACATTCCGCCCGGGATACCTTTGAGGCCCTGATGGACGGGGGTCTGACCTTCGCCTGCAAGCCCTTCAGTGTGGGCTTCCGGGCCGAGCACCTGCAGAGCGAAATCGAAAAGAGCCTCTACCACGACGCCGCAGGCCATCCGGCCCTGCCCCGCGGAGAGTATCAGCTATCCCAACAGGTAAATGGACGGGGCGTTTATACGTTCTGTATGTGCCCCGGCGGCCAGGTGGTGGCGGCGGCCAGCGAGAGCGGCCGTGTGGTCACCAACGGCATGAGCTTCCATGCCCGGGCGGGCCGGAACGCCAACGCCGCGGTGGTGGCGGGGGTGGGCCCCGCCGACTTCGGGGACGATCCCCGGCGGGCCATCGCCTTCCAGCGGGAGCTGGAGGCCCGGGCCTATGCGGCCGGTCGGGCCGGCGGACCCTATGCGGCCCCGGCGGAAAACGTGGTCAGCTTTTTGGAGGGCCGGGGCGAGCTGAAAATCACCCGGGTCCAGCCCACCTACAACCGGGGCGTGGTGCCGGCGGATCTGGGCAGCCTGCTGCCGGCGGAGCTGACCGGGGCATTGCGGGCCGGTCTGCGGGCCTTTGACCGCAAGCTGGCGGGCTATACCGCCCCCGAGGCCATTCTTACCGGCCTCGAGACCCGGACTTCCAGCCCGGTGCGGCTGGTGCGGGGCGAAACCTATGAGTGCACCCAGCTGGCAGGGCTGTACCCCTGCGGCGAGGGCGCAGGATATGCCGGCGGCATTATGAGCGCCGCGGTGGATGGCCTGTGGGTGGCTTCGGCTCTGGTGAGCCGGTATCACCCGGCGGGAGATTGAGGGAGAACGCATGGACGAGAAGGAACGGAAAAGAAAACAGGACGAGGATGCCATCCAGCAGGAGCTGGAACGGCAGCTGCGGGACCTGGGCGTGACGGTTTCGGACGCATTCCGCCAGGGGTTTCAGGACTACGGCGATGAGATCGGCCGCCAGGCCGCCGAAGTGGGCCGCAGCTTCACCCACCTGATGAACGACGTGGTGGGGGAGGTGGACGACGCCCTGCGGGACGCCTTCAACCTGGAGCGGGGGAAGGCCCGCCGCCAGCACCGGGAGGAGCGCCGCCGCCGTCGGGAAGCGGCCCGGAATGGTTCGGCCTTTGAGGCGGAGCCCTACGATTATACCGCTGACTTTGGGGGCCGGCCCGGCAGCCAGCCCCAGGCACCGGCATCAGACACAGACTACAGCAAGGCCATCCGCCGCAGCGCCGTCAAGCAGTTCGCGGTGGGGCTGGCCATGCTGATCTGCTTCGGGGTGCTGGTGTTCGGCGGCTTCCTGGGGTCGATGGCCTGCTTCATCGGCACAGAGGCCGTGATGGAAGGCACCGCGGGCTTCAATGCCCTGCTGATCACCGGCCTGGGCCTGACGGGGATCTGGATCGGCTCCATCGTGGGGATGGTGGTGGGAGGCGACCGGCTGGAAGCCTCCAAGCTGCTCAACCGCTGCGCCGACGCCTTCGCCGCCATGGATGTCTCCCAGGGGATCTACCTGGACGACCTGGCGGGTCTGCTCCAGATGAAAAAGCGCAAGCTCCGCAAGCGGCTGCGGGAGCTGATCGAAAAGGGCTGGCTTGCGGGCTGGCTGGATGAAAAGGACGACTGCCTCTATCTGAGCGCCGCCGATTACCGGGCGGCCCATAACATTCCGCCCGCCCCGGCGGCGGAAAAGCAGCCCGAACCCGAAAAGCCGGCGGAGGAGCCGGCCCAGGGCCCCAAGACCCTTCACCTGGACACCGCACGGCGGTTCGCCCATGTGCTGGCCGAGGAGCGCCGGCTGATGACCGACCCCACCGCCGCCGACGAACTGGAAAAAATGCAGCAGACCACCGAGTCCATCTGCGCCTGGCTGGAGAGCCATCCCGAGAGCGCGCCCAAGGCCCGGCGGTTTGCGGAATATTATATCCCCACCACCCTCAAGCTGCTGCACACCTACAACGACGTGCAGGGCCAGAAGGGGGACAACGCCGAAGCCATCCGCCGGGATATTGGCGGAATCCTGCATACACTGAATACGGCGTACGAAAATCTCTATGACACCCTGTTGTCCGACGCAGCGCTGGACGTGTCCAGCGAGATTGCAGCCCTGGAGGGGATGCTGGCCAGCGACGGCCTCACGGGGGAGGGTCTGCGATGACCGGCCGCCCGTGGGAGCTCCGCACCCTGGACCGGGAGGCAGTGGCCGGCCTGCAGGAGGCCATTGCCGAGGAGCGGACCGAACAGCTGGAACAGGAGGCCGCCTTTGCAGGGGAGGAGTGGGACGACGCCAAACAGGCCTCGGTCTTTGCCCAGCAGATGAAGGAAGCCAGCCTGCTGGCGGGTCTGCTGGCCGCCCGGGGGTTCACCCAGCCGGAGGAGGCTTTGTCTTTCCTGGCGGGGGAGGACAGCCTCAGCGACCCCTTTTTGATGAAAGATATGGATAAGGCCTGCGCCCGCATCCGGCAGGCCTTGGAGCAGGGGGAGACCATCGTGGTCTACGGCGACTACGACGTGGACGGCGTGACGGCCACCTCTCTGCTGTACGAACAGCTCAAGGGTTTGGGCGGCGTGGTGAAATGCATGCTGCCCAGCCGGGAAGGGGACGGCTATGGCCTGTCCAAGCGGGCCATCGACCGGATCCACGAAAAGGGCTATACCCTGATCGTCACAGTGGACAACGGCATCTCGGCGGTGGAGGAGGCGGCCTATGCGGCCTCTCTGGGGATTGACCTGGTCATCACCGACCACCATCTTCCCCCCAGCACCCTGCCCGAGGCGGTGGCGGTGGTGGACCCCCGGCGGGAGGACGACCACAGCCCCTTCAAGGACTTGTGCGGCGCCGGCGTGGCCTTTAAACTCTGCGCCGCCCTGGAGGACTGCATGCCCGAGGAGCTGCTGGAATTTTGCAGCGACCTGGCGGCCATCGGCACAGTGGCCGATGTCATGCCCCTGAACGGCGAAAACCGAACCATCGTGAAAGCCGGCCTCCAGATTCTGCAGCACACCGAGCGGCCCGGTCTGGCGGCCCTGCTGGAAGAAGTGGGCCTGGCGGGGAAGAACGTCACCGCCGACAACGTCAGTTTCGGCATCGCGCCCCGGCTCAACGCCGCCGGCCGGATGGACAGCGCCGCCACCGCCCTGCAGCTGGTCCTGTGTGAGGACCCGGACCGGGCGTCTTGCCTGGCCCATCATCTGAACGAAATCAACGCCCAGCGCCAGGAGACCGAACAGAAGATCGAGCGGGCCGTGGAAGAAATGTTGGCCGCCGAGCCCGACCGCACCGAGGACCGGGTGATGCTCCTGTGGGGCAGCGGCTGGCACCAGGGCGTTATCGGGATTGTGGCCTCCCGCCTGGTGGAAAAATACGGCCGCCCGGTGATGGTGGTTTCCATCGCCGAGAACGGCGAGGCCAAGGGCAGCGGCCGCAGCGTGCCGGGGTTCAACCTCCACGGATGCATCACCGCCTGTTCCGACCTGCTGATCCGCTTTGGCGGCCACGCCATGGCCGCCGGCCTGCTGGTGCGGGAGGAAAACCTGCCCGAGCTGCGCCGCCGGATGAACGAGTGGGCCGCCCGGGAGTGTCCTGTCATCCAGGCGCCGCCCCTGGTGTGCGACCTGTCCCTGCGGCTGGCCCGGGTGACGGTGGAAGAGATCCGGGCGGTGGAGCGGATGGCCCCCTTTGGGGCCGACAACCCGGCCCCCGTCTTTCTGCTGGAAAACGCCGTGGTGGAGGGGATCTACCCGGTGTCGGAGGGCAAACACAGCCGCCTGCGGCTCCATCAGGGAGGCGCGGGCCTGTACGCCGTCTGGTTCGGCATGGCCCCCGAGCGGGTGCCCTACCAGACCGGCGACGCAGTGGACGCCGCCCTCAGCCTGTCGGTGTATGAGGGAGCCCGGGGCGCCCAGATTTCGGGCCGCATCCTGGATCTGCACCCGGCGGGCCTGGGGCCCGACGCACCCCGGCAGGCGGCGCTGGTGGATGCGCTGCGGCGGGGCGCCAGCCTCTCGGCGGAGGAACGGCAGCTCATCTGCCCCTCCCGCGAGGAAGTGGCCGCCGTCTACCGCGAACTGAAAACCCGGCGTTGGCACGCCGATGATCTGCAGCCCCTGTGCGCCCGGATGGGCACCGCCAGCACCGGCAAAACCCTGGTGGCGGTGACTGCCCTGAAACAGGTGGGCCTGGTGGAGGAGGCAGAGAGGGACGGCGTGCCCTATCTGGAGCTGGTGCGGGTGTCCGGGAAGAAAAACCTGGCCGATGCACCCATCCTGAAGTGTTTGGAGGAAAAGTAATATGCCAGAGGGAAAAAAGACAGCTGCGCCTGCCCCTGAGCAGGATTCCTATACCGCCAAGAGCCATCTGCAGCATCAGGTGAGAGAGGTGGGCACCGTGGTGGCCACCGCGTCCCCCGCCGAGGCGGTGGACTATATGGTCCCCTCGGAGGCGCGGCCCGAGATCATCACCTACGACAAGCTGCTGGAGGCCATTCAGGCCAGCGGCCGGCCCTACAACATGGAGATGATCGAGAAGGCCTACCGCATGGCCGACGACGCCCACAAGGATGTCCGCCGCCGCAGCGGCGAGCCCTATATCTGCCATCCGCTGGCGGTGGCCCGGCTGGTGCTGGACCTGGGCATGGACAGCGAGAGCATTGCGGCGGCCCTGCTCCACGACGTGGTGGAGGACACCCCCACCACGGTGGACGAGGTGAAATCCACCTTTGGGGCCGACGTGGCCCTGCTGGTGGACGGCGTCACCAAGCTGACCAAGATCCAGTTCTCCAGCATCGAGGAGCAGCAGGCCGAAAACCTGCGCAAGATGCTGCTGGCCATGAGCCAGGACGTGCGGGTCATGATCATCAAGCTGTGCGACCGGCTCCACAATATGCGCACCGGCGACGCCTGGCCCGAGCAGAAGCGCCGGGACAAGGCCCGGGAGACCATGGAGGTCTATGCCCCCATCGCCAACCGTCTGGGCATCCTGAACATCAAGGAGGAGCTGGAAGACCGCAGCCTCCACTATCTGGACCCCATCGGCTATGAGGAAATCAGCAAGCTGCTGAACGAGCGCTCGGGCGAGGAGTTCCTGGCCAACGTCTCCAGCCTCATCGAAAAGCGGCTGGAGGAGAGCGGCATCAAGGGCGCCACCATGAAGCGCCGGGTCAAGAGTATCTACGGCATCTACCGCAAGATGTTCGTCCAGAACAAGGCCTTCGATGAGATTTACGACGTGTATGCGGTCCGCATCATCCTGGATACCATCACCGAGTGCTACAGCGCCCTGGGCCTGATCCACGATATGTATCATCCGCTGCCCAACCGGTTCAAGGATTATATCTCCACCCCCAAGCCCAACGGCTACCAGAGCCTGCACACCACCGTCATCGGCCACGAGGGGATTCCCTTTGAGGTGCAGATCCGCACCCGCCAGATGGACGAACAGGCCGAGTACGGCGTCGCCGCCCACTGGAAGTACAAGGAGGGCATCGGCGGCCACGACAAGCTGGACGACCGTCTGGCCTGGGTCCGCCAGCTGCTGGAAAACCAGCGGGTGTCGGAGGATTCCGGCAACCTGCTCCACGACCTCAAGAGCGACCTGCTGCCCGAGGAGGTCTTTGCCTTTACCCCCAAGGGCGACGTCATCAATCTGCCCGCCGGGGCCACCTGCATTGATTTTGCCTACGCCATCCATTCGGCGGTGGGCAACCGGATGATCGGCTGCAAGGTGAACAACCGGATGGTCCCCATCGACCATGTGGTGGTCACCGGCGAGATCATCGAGGTGATTCTGGGACCCGCCGACAAGGGCCCCAGCCGCGACTGGCTCAAGATCGTCAAGACCAGCGAGGCCAAGAGCAAAATCCGCAACTGGTTCAAGAAGATGCGCCGGGATGAAAACATCGCGGAGGGCCGGGACGCCCTGGCCAAGGAGCTGCGCCGGGAGGGCATTCTGATCCCCGACGACAAGCTGGACGAATTCGTGGGCAGCTGCTGCCGCCGGATGCGCCAGAACAGCGCCGAGGACCTGTACGCGGCCATCGGCTACGGCGGCATCACCATTGCCAACTGCATCCCCAAGTTCAAGGAGGAGTACCAGAAGCTGCGGGCGGCGGAAAATCCCCCCATGGAGCTGCCCAAGGTGGACCTGCGCAAGGTGCATTCCACCGACGGCGTGGTGGTGGAGGGCTTCGACAATACCCCCATCAAATTTGCCAAGTGCTGCAGCCCCCTGCCCGGGGACCCCATTGTGGGCTTCATCACCCGTGGCTTCGGCGTCTCCATCCACAAGGCCAGCTGCACCAACGCCCAGGCCAGCATGCGGGACCCCTCCAACGCGCCCCGCTGGGTCAAGGCCTACTGGGCCGACAGCGTCAAGGAGAGCTATAAGGCCGGGCTGGAAATTGTGGCCCTGGACCGCACCGACCTGCTGAAAGACGTGCTGAACGCCCTGTCGGATATGCGGGTGCCCATCTATACCATGAACGCCCGCCAGGCCGACAACTGCGGCGTCATCAATCTGACCGTCGGCATCAACAATACCGAGCACCTGGACCGGGTGGTGGCCCGTCTGGCCAAGATCCGGGACGTGCTCAAGGTGACAAGGAGTTAAACAAAGTTCATGAGAGCTGTGATACAGGCCGTGTCCTCCGCCAGCGTGCGGGTGAACGGCGGCGAGCCCCGGGCCATCGGCCCCGGGCTGGTGATTTTGTTCGGGGTCAAGGACACCGACACCCTGGACATGGTGCCCCGCTTTGCGGAAAAGTGCGCCGGCCTGCGGATTTTCCACGACGAGAACGGCAAGCTGAACCGCAGCGCCAAAGACAATGGATATTCGGCCCTGGTGGTGTCCCAGTTCACCCTGTACGGGGACACCAAAAAGGGGATGCGGCCCAGCTTCATCCGGGCCGCCAAGCCGCCCCTGTCGGTGGAGGCCTATGAGCTGTTTCTGGAAGAAATGGGCAAACAGGGCCTCAAGGAGGTCCAGCACGGGGAATTCGGCGCCGATATGCAGGTATCCCTGGTGAACGAGGGCCCCTGCACCATTGTGATGGATACCGACGAGTGGAAGAAGGGAGAATAAGATGAAGGCATACCATGTAGTGGGGCAGGCCCCCATGTACACCAATACCTTCCTGCTGATCTCGGACGCAGGCCACGGTGTGGTCATCGACCCGGCGGCGGCCGCCTCGGACTACAATGAGATTCTGGAGAAAGAGGGCGCCAGCCTGACCCATATCTTCTGCACCCACGGCCACTTTGACCATGTGGGGGCCGCCGAGGAGCTGAAAGCCAAATGGGGCGCCAAACTCTGGTGTGAGGCCGCCGATGTGGAGAACAGCCAGTTCTTTCCCCTGAAGGAGGCAGACAGCGGCTATGAGGAGGGGGAGGTCATCCAGGTGGATGAGATGTCCTTCACCGTCTGGCACACCCCCGGCCATACCCCCGGCAGCGTCTGCCTGCTGTGCGGGAACTACCTCTTTACCGGGGACACCCTCTTTGCAGGGAGCATCGGCCGCACCGACCTGCCCGGCGGCAGCAGCCGCCAGATCAACGACTCCCTGCGCAAGCTGGCCGCCCTGCCCATCCCCGCCGGGGCCCAGGTCCTGCCGGGCCACGGGGAACTGTCCACCTTCGGCCAGGAACTGAAAAACAACTGGTATATCAAGAGCGCCTGTAAGGGAGCCCTTTCATAAGGAATTGGAATATGAAGATTTATATTACCGGCCTGCCGTCGGGGTACGACGTGGAACATCTGGTCCGGCTGTTTTACCCCATGGCGCCCCTGACCCTGACCCCGCCCGCCGAGGACGAAGACTGCGTCTGGGCCAGCCGGGACGACACGGGCCTCTCGGTGCTGGTGCGGGAAAAGGGGGCCAGCCGCAGGGCGTCCGCCCCGCTGCCCCAGGAGGATACCCCCGAGTTTGCCCTGGCCAGCCTGACCTATGACCTGCTCCGCAGCTGGACCGGCCTGCGTCCCCCCTGGGGCAAGATGACCGGGGTCCGCCCGGTGCGCCTGATCCACGACAAGCGGGCCGCCGGCTGGACCAAGGAACAGATCGACCAGTGGTTCCTGGGCCGGTTCGACTGCTCGGAGGAGAAATACCGGATGGCCAAGGCCATCGCCGACCTGCAGGAGCCCATTCTCCGCCGCGGGTCGGAGCCCAAAGCCTACAGCCTCTATATCGGGATTCCCTTCTGCCCCTCCCGGTGCAGCTATTGCAGCTTTGTCAGCTGCAACCTGGACCGGGACCGCAAACTGGTCCAGCCCTATGTGGACTGCCTGTGCCGGGAGCTGGAGGCCATCCGGGCGGAGGCGGACAAGGCCGGCCTGCATCTGCAGAGCATCTACATCGGCGGCGGCACCCCCACCAGCCTGTCGGCGGACCAGCTGCGCCAGCTGATGGGTACGGTGCGGGACCAGTTCCCGCTGGAGGGCCTGGCCGAATACACCGTGGAGGCGGGCCGCCCCGACTGCACCGACGCCGAAAAGCTGGCGGTCATCAAGGAATACGGCGCCACCCGCATTTCCATCAACCCCCAGACCTTCTCGGATGAGGTGCTGGCCCGGATCGGCCGGCGCCACTCGGCCCAGGATATTCTGGACTGCTATGCAGCGGCCCGGGCCGCGGGCCACACCGATATCAATATGGACCTGATTGCCGGCTTGCCGGGGGACACGGTGGAGGGCTTTGAACACAGCCTGAAAACCGCCATCGCCCTGGACCCCGAGAATATCACCGTCCACACCCTGACCCTGAAACGGGCCTCCCGGATCGTGATGGAAGATCAGGAGGACAACACCTACGCCGACGTGGCCGCCATGCTGGACAAATGCAGCCTGCTGCCCGCCGCCGGCTACCGCCCCTATTACCTCTACCGCCAGAAAAACACCCTCCAGAACCTCGAAAATGTCGGCTGGAGCAAGCCGGGCAGCGAGGGCTACTACAACATCTATATCATGGAGGAAGTGCAGACCATTCTGTCGGCGGGGGCCGGCGGCAGCACCAAACTGGTGGACACCGCAGGCCACCGAATGCAGCGCATCTTCAACTTCAAGTATCCCAACGAATACATTCAGCGCTTCGACGAGGTTCTGGAGCGCAAAAAAGGAGTGTCTGCGTTTTATGATTACGATTTGGGTACCGAAACGCCTGGTGGAGATTGATCTGTGCAACGTGGCAGCCCGCAGCCCGGCCCAGCTGGTGGAAATCAGCGAGGCCAGCTACTGCCGCCGCCTGCGCTATGCCGCCAAGAAAATCCGGCAGTCGGGGGCCAAGATCATCATGCTCACCGGCCCCTCCGCCAGCGGCAAAACCACCACCGCCCACAAACTGGCCGCCACCCTGCGGGACGGGGGCACCCCCGCCCAGGTCATCAGCCTGGACAATTTCTTCCGCGGGTCGGAGTACTACCCCAAAATGCCGGACGGCTCCCTGGATTACGAGCACCCCGACACCCTGGATATGCCCCTGATCCGCCAGTGCCTCCAGGAGCTGAGCCAGACCGACAACACCGTCCTGCCCACCTACGACTTTGTCCGCGAACAGCGCTCGGATGTGACCGAGGCCATCGACCTGCAGGGGGGCGTCTGCATTGTGGAGGGCATCCACGCCCTCAACCCCGTCCTCACCAGCCTGGTGCCCTCGGGGCATATCTACCGGATCTATGCCGGCCTGCGGGAGGAGTACTGCCAGGAGGGCCGGCGGCTCATCAGCACCCAGGACATCCGGCTGTGCCGCCGGGTCCTGCGGGACGCCGCGGCCCGGGGCCGCAGCCCCGAAAAGACCCTGGCCATGTGGGACCGGGTGCTGGACGGGGAGACCCGGTATATCAAGGGCTTCAAGAATACGGCGGACTTTTTGCTGGACACCGCCTTCACCTATGAGCTGTCCATCATCGCCGGACTGCTGCCCGAGGTGGGGCGCCAGATGTCCCCCGACAGCCGCTACACCGAGATGTGGGATGAGACCGCCCGCCGCTTTGAACACGTGGACCCCATCAGCCGGGAACTGATCCCCGAAGGGGCCATGCTGCGGGAATTTTATACCAGCGTTCTGTGAGCGGGCGGAAGGCCGCAAAACTGTAAAAGCGTCGGGCAACGTGTTGCATCCCGGTCCAAAGTGCGGTATACTGATGCTGTACCAGGCCGCGTTCCGGGTGCGACACCCCGGACCGCCGGCAGATTACCGAGAAGCGAGGTGTCTTTGAAAATGGATGCAGAAAAGTGGAAGGATACCATTCTGGCCAAGAGCCGTGAATATGTGGAGCTGGGTGTCAGCGTCGCCAACGACCTGACCGAAAAAGGCAAGACCCAGGCCAAGATCCTGTCCAACCAGGCCAAAATCAGCAAGGCTCAGCGCCAGCTGGGCGCTCTGGTGTACAGCCTGGCCAAGGGCAACGAAGAAAACCAGCCGCTGGTGGACCGCTACATCGACATGATTGATTCGATCGAGCAGGAGAACCGCCAGCTGAAAGCCAAGCTGACCCCCGCTGAGGCCAGCGAGGTGGAGCACGCAGCCGCCGATGTGGAGGCCGACCTGGCCGACGTCATGGCCGACCCCGTCCAGGAGGAACCCGCCCCCGAGGAGCCCGCTGCCGAGGCGGTGCCCGCGGATGACTCCGCCAAGAAGTACTGCCCCCAGTGCGGTGCAGAAGTGGCGCCCGACGCCCTGTTCTGCACCAAGTGCGGCGCACAGCTGTAAAAACCAGTCCTACAGAGGCGCTCCCCGCCGGGGAGCGCTTTTTGCATGTGGAAAAATTAGGATAAATGGGCCGAAACGCTTGAAAATTGGCGCAGTATAGGGTAGAATAAACTAGGATTTGTGCCGGTATTTCCGGCAGAAAGGGAGAGCGCTGCATGATCGACTGGCCTGAAAAGGAGCACTATACCGCGGAGGACCTGGTCCAGATCATCCGCATCCTGCGGGACCCGCAGGAGGGCTGCCCCTGGGACAAGGTCCAGACCCATCAGTCGATCCGCAAAAACTTCCTCGAAGAGACCTGCGAGGCCCTGGAGGCCATCGACGCAGACGACCCGCAGATGCTGCGGGAAGAGCTGGGCGATGTGCTGATGCAGGTGGCGTTCCATGCGGTGCTGGAGGAAGAACAGGGCCGCAGCACCTTCTCGGATATCTGCCGGGAGGTGTGCGAAAAGCTGGTCTTTCGCCATCCGCACCTTTTCGCGTCGTCGGCGGCGCAGAATGCCGGTATAAACGGCTGGGATGCGCTCAAAAATAAGGAAAAGGGCCGCCAAACCCTTGCCGATGAGCTGGACACCGTTCCCGCCACCCTGCCGGCCCTCATGCGGGCCCAGAAACTCCAGAAGCGGGCGGCCGGCCACGGCATCGGTCCCGCCGGCGAGGAACAGGCCCTGGATACCCTCCGGCAGGCCGCAGACCGCTGGCGCGCGGCTGCACAGGGGGATGTCCCATCCGATCAGGCGGCCCGGGCGGCCGGGGAACTGCTGTTCGCGGCAGTGGATTCCATCCGGCTGGCGGGGCTCGACGCGGAAGAAGCTCTCACATTTGCATCCAAGGCATTCTGCCGGACGCTGGAAGGCGGGCAGGGCGCTGATCGAACCGAACATTGAATTGATTTTGGAGGTACAACTATGACCAAGGCTGATCTGACTGCACAGGTTGCAGCAAACACCGATATGACCAAGAAGGACGCCGACAAGGCTGTGAACGCTGTGTTTGAGGCCCTGAGCCGCGCTCTGGCCAGCGGCGAGAAGGTCACCATCTCGGGCTTTGGCACCTTTGAGGTGCGCGAGCGCGCCGAGCGCCAGGGCATCAACCCCCGCACTCAGGAGCCCATCACCATCGCTGCATCCCGCAGCATCGTCTTCAAGCAGGGCAAGGCTCTGAAGGACTCCCTGTAAGCAAAGACGGGCCGGGACCTCTGCGTTCCTGCGATGAACCCGCTGCCGGAAGGGTCCGCCCCGTGCGGACAGCCGGCAGCTTTTTGTATGTTTGGACAAAGGAGAAAAATACCATGCGCCTGGATAAATATCTGAAGGTTTCCCGCCTCATCAAGCGGCGGACGGTGGCCAACGAGGTGGCCGACGCCGGCCGCATTCTCATCAACGGCAAGGTGGCCAAGGCCAGCGCCGCCGTCAACCCCGGGGACGTCATCGAAATCACCTTTGGCAACCGGCCGGTGAAGGTGCGGGTCCTGTCGGACGCCGAGCCCCGCACCAAGGACGTGGCCCGGGAGATGTACGAGGTCATCGAGGAATAACCCCGGGCCTCTGCCGCATAGACTGCATCACAGGAAATGTGCGGCGGGGGGCGATGCAATGGAAAAACAGACCGGCAAACCGGCCGAGACGGTGCCTCACAACCTGATCCTGGAGGAGCGCAGCCGCCTGACGGTCACCGGGGTGCGCCGGGTGGTCCGGTGCGACCCGGACAACGCGGTGATTGAGACGGCGGACTGTGTCCTCAACCTGACGGGGGCTCAGCTGAGCGTCACTGCCCTGGACCTGGAGCGGGGCGAAGCCAAACTGTCGGGCCGGGTGGACGCGCTGGAATACACCGAGGCCAGGACCCCGGGCGGCCTGCTGCGCCGCCTGATTCGCTGATGGCGCCGGTTCTGGCCCCCTGGCAGGCGGGGCGGGAGATGCTCTGCTGCCTGTATCTGGGCGCCCTGGTGGGGGCGCTGCGGGCGGTGGGGCCCCGGAAGGGCCGGGGAGCGTTTCTGCCCGACATGGCCCTGGTGGGGATGCTGCTGCTCTTTCTCCAGAGCTACGCCGCCGGCTACAGCGACGCCGGGAACCTGCGTTGGTACATGGTGGCGTCGGGATTTCTGGGGGCGCTGGCCGCCCATGGGCTGCTGGCCCCGGTGACGGCGCAGGTCTGGCGTCTGGCCCTCTGGCCGGGACTGGCCATGGCCCGCCTGGTGGGCCAGCGGGCGCTGCAGCCGGCCTTTGCGGCCCTGCGGGCCCGGCAGGAGGCGCGCCGCGCCGCCAAAGCGGCAAAAACCGCGGCAGAAAAGCAAAAAAAGAGCTTGCCAAAAGAGGAGCATCTGTTGTATAATTCGAATGTATAACGATTCGGTTGTGGACAGAGAATCCATAGGATGGAGGCAGCCAGGATGGCGCGGAACCGCAAAAAAACCAAAACCCTCTGGTGGGGCATCACCCGCCTGTTTTTCGTGCTGCTGCTCATCAGCATGCTGGCGGCGTATGTCTCGAACCAGGTGACCATCAGCTCCAAACAGGCGGAGCTGGACGCCCTGAACGAGCAGATCGCCCAGCAGAAGTCGGAAAACGAGGAGCTGGAGCGGATTCTGGACGGCAACCCCGACGAAATCGTCGAGTGGATTGCGCGGGACTCCTATGGCTATGCGGCTCCCAATGAGCGGATCATTGTGGACATCTCGGGCAACTGAAGTCGTCTGTTTGCGGCGGGCTGCTTTTGCGGGCAGCCCGGGAACTCTCTGGGCTGAAGAAAGGGTATAGAGCTTTGATAGAGGTTGGTAATATTTTTGAAGGCCGGATCACCGGCATCAAACCCTTTGGCGCGTTTGTGGCGCTGCCTGAGGGGCGTGTGGGCATGGTCCACATCTCGGAGGTGTCCAACGCCTATGTGCAGGACATTGCGGCGGTGCTCCATGAGGGCGAGACGGTCAAGGTGAAGGTCATCAGCATCTCGCCGGAGGGCAAGATCGCCCTGTCCATCAAGCAGCTGCTGCCCCCGCCGGAGCGTCCGGCACGGGACGGCGGCCGCGGCGGTGCGCGTTCCTCCGGCCCGAGGGATGGCCGCGGCGGCCCGCGGGGCGGCAAGCGTCCCCCCCGGGACGACGGGCCCCGGGTGTGGCAGCCCCGCCCGCCGGCCAAGAGCGACAACCTGTCCTTTGAGGACATGATGAGCCGCTTCAAGAGCCAGAGCGAAGAAAAAATGGCAGATCTCGACCACGAGTCGGGCGGACGCCGGGGCGGCTATGCCTCCCGGGGACGCCGGGGCGGCGGCCGCTGATCTGTTCCACAGACCAGAACCATCCGGGCCTGCCCCCAGCGGGAACTGTGCAAGGCAACCTTTGCCGCGCACCCCTGCGGGGCGGGCCCGTTTTGCTGCAAAGAAAGGAAGTCTCCATGTCTGCAAAGTTTGAACTGATTGCACCCTGCTTTTTCGGCTGCGAGTCCACCGCCAGCTTTGAGCTCAAGCGTCTGGGCGCCGAGGACCTGCGGGTCACCGACGGCCGTCTCACCTTCCGGGGCGGCGCAGACCTGATCGCCGCCGCCAACCTGAACCTGCGCACGGTGGAGCGGGTGATGCTCCTGCTGGCCAGCTACCGGGCCGATACCTTCGATGACCTGTTCGACGGGGTCTACGCCATCCCCTGGGAGGAGCTGCTGCCCGCCGACGCGGCTTTCCCGGTGAAGGGTTCCTCCCTGAACAGCAAGCTGTCCAGTGTGCCCGCCTGCCAGAGCATCATCAAAAAGGCCATCGTCAAGCGCCTGATGAAGGGCCACAAGACCACCGTCCTGCCCGAGACCGGCAGCGAGTACCGGGTACAGTTCCTTCTGCGGAAGGACCAGTGCGAGATCATGCTGGACACCAGCGGCGAGGGCCTGCACAAGCGGGGCTACCGCCGCAACGCCATGGAGGCCCCCCTGCGGGAGACCCTGGCCGCCACCATCGCCGACCTGGGCCGGGTGCGCCGGGACAGCCGGGTGGAAGACCCCTTCTGCGGCAGCGGCACCCTCATCATTGAGGCGGCCCAGAAGGCTATGAACATCGCTCCCGGCCTCCAGCGCCGGTTCGCCGCCGAGCGCTACAGCTTTGTGCCGGCGTCGGTGTGGGCCGAGCAGCGCCGGAAGGCCCTGGAGGAAATCAAGCAGGACGCCGCCTTTGAGGGCTTCGGCTATGACCTGGACCCCGCCGCCGTGGAGCTGGCCCGGGCCAATGCCCGCCTGGCCGGCGTGGACAAGCGCTGCCACTTTGAGGTGGCGGACGTGGCGGCGTTTGCGCCCCAGTCCGAGGCCATTGTCCTGACCAACCCTCCCTATGGCGAGCGGATGAGCACCATCGAGGGGGCCGCCCGCCTGGCCCAGACCTTTGGCCGCCAGATGGAGGCCCATCCCTGCGCCGGCGTCTATGTCATCACCGCCGATATGGAGTTTGAGGCCCACTACGGCCACCGCGCCACCAAGCGCCGCAAGATGTACAACGGCATGATTCCCTGTCAGGTCTATATGTATTACAGCGCCCCCGGCGCCAAGGCTGCCCGCCCCATGGCCAAGGAAGGGTTTGACGGCCGGCGGGCTCATCCCCACAGCTCCAACGGCGGCCGCTGAGCCGAAAAACCTGTTGAAACAAGGCAATCCCGGGACAAATGACTGCTCAAAACAGGGGAAAATAAATCAAGAAATTGAGACAGCAAAAAAGAACGGATTTTGGTTAAAAACCATCGGGTGGAACGGCTGAAACCGAATCTTTTCCGGGACAAATGCAAAGAGTTTTGAAATAGGAATTGCATCTGGACACAAAATCGATTATACTAATAGAAAGTTACGACCCGGGCTGCCCTGCAGGCGGCAAAAACCGGGCCCCAGGCGCCCCGGAAGGCGCCGCGGGCCGGGGCAGGGCAGGCAGAACCGGGACCCATTCTTGAATCCAGCGGTGCGCAGTGCGGGTGCGGCTTCCTCGCGGCCGAGGGGCAGGAACCGGCGGCGCACCCTGTGCGTGGATTGGTGATGAACCCGCGTTTGCGGGCACAGTATAACGGAGGCAGTGGGCCATGATGACAGGCAGACTCCACCCTTATCTGCCGGAGCTTACCATTTGGGATTATAATACCTATCTGCGCTATCGGCGCGGCGTGAAGTACCAGCTGTATCTCGAGTACGGCCTGTTTGCGTTCAGCCTGCTGCGGTGCAAGGGGGCCGGGGCGGCCCTGGCCCTGCTGTCCGACAGCCTGGCGGGCCGCCAGGCCACCTGTCAGGAGATCCGCCTCCCCGGCAGCCTGGAACGGGTGCCGGTGATGTGCCAGACCCGGGGCATCCGGCTGGCCGCCCAGATTGAGGTGCTGATGAGCTGGCACCGCCTCCAGGACCGCCGCCCCGCCGAGCTGCCCCTCCGTCTGAAGGTGCAGCGGCTGGTCCAGCGTCTGGCCCTCTACCGGGCCTACCGCAAGGCTGTGCAGGAGGAACCCGCCCTGGAGCGGATTTTCTATCAGCAGCGGGCCCAGGCGGTGGCCCAGCATCAGCTGCGGGGCCAGAACTATGCGGTGGCCTCGGAACCCATGAGCAACGTCTACGGGGCCCTGTTTTCGGTGCTGGCCCCCGACGACGCCGTCCAGCGCAAAAATATGCGGTACATTGGCAGCTGCATCGGCAAGGCCTTTTATCTGCTGGATAAGGCCGCCCGCCATCACCTGGACCAGAAAGAGGACCGGTACAATGTCTTTCTGGCCAACGGCCTCAGCGGCGAAGCCGCCAAGGAAAACGCCCGCCGCCAGGCCATTGCCGCCATCAACGATCTGTCCCGGGTGTACACCCTGATGGACGTGAAACTGAACCGTACCCTCTTGGACAACATCATGATCCTGGGCCTGCGGGATACCGTGGACCCCCTGGAGCACGGCTCCTGGGATCTGAATTGGGAGCTTCCTTCATGAAACAACGCAAAAATCCGAGCTGGTCGATTGCACTGTGCGGGATGGCTGTGGCCTTCTCGGTGGTGCTGATGCTCCTGGGGGCCATCATTCCCGTCGCCATGTTCATTGCCCCCGCTGCCGGGGGCATTTTCATAGGGGTGGTGAACGAGGAATGCGGTTCGCGCTACGCCTGGACCACCTACGGGGCCGCCAGCCTGTTGGGGCTGTTCTTTGTCCCCGACAAGGAGACGGCCCTTTTCTTTGTGGCGCTGCTGGGGTATTACCCGCTGGTGAAATCTCGGCTGGACCGCCTGCGGCCCGCCGTGGTGCGGGTAGGGGCCAAACTGCTGCTCTGCAACGGTTCGGTCTTGGTGCTGTACGGGGTGCTGCTGGTGTTTTTCCCCGGGGGGCAGATGGCCGATGAACTGCAGGCCGCGGCCCTGGTGATGGCGGCGGTGACCCTGCTGATCGGGAATGTGGCCTTTTTGCTGTTCGACCGGGCTCTGGCCAATCTGCTGCGGCTGTACCGGCTGGTGTGGCAGCCCAGGCTTCATAAGATGCTGGGAAAACGATAAAATACAAATGGGATGGAAAGAAGGAATGTGTACTTTCAGTTGACAAAAAGCGCCGGGCCACGCGGGTGACAGCCGTGAGGGTGACGAGGGGAAGGATCATCGAAAGATTCGGCGGATGTTCTTCCGGCTGATGGCTGTACCAGCCGAGAGAGAAGAGCAAAAAACGGCAGCAATACCGCAACAGATCTCTTCAAAGCAAGCCATACCGTGAATACAATCGTAGGGGCGGCCTCTGGCCCCCCTGGGAGGCTGAGCAGGCCCTGAAAGCAGGGGGCCTGCCGGCCATGGAGGTGTTTTGCTTATGTGTGGCATTGTAGGCTATGTGGGCGCCCGCTGCGCCCAGGATGTATTGCTGGATGGTCTGACCAAACTGGAGTACCGCGGCTATGATTCGGCCGGGGTGGCCCTGGAAACCCCCGACGCCATTCGGGTGGTCAAGACCAAGGGACGTTTGACCGCGCTTCGGGCCAAACTGGCCCAGGAAACCGCCGCAGGATTGCCGGTGAGCCACTGCGGCATCGGCCATACCCGCTGGGCCACCCACGGGGAACCCAGCGACGTCAACAGTCATCCCCATTCCACCCCCTACGTGAGCATCGTCCACAACGGCATCATTGAGAACTATGGCGCCCTGAAAGAGATGCTGGAGGCCAAAAACTATACCTTTGTCAGCGAGACCGACACCGAGGTCCTGGTCAAACTGATTGACAGCTGCTACCAGGGCGAGCCCCTGAAAGCCCTGACCGAGGCCCTGGCCCGGGTCCGGGGCAGCTACGCTCTGGCGGTGCTGTTCCGGGATTTCCCCGATACCCTGTTCGCCGTCCGGCGGGAAAGCCCCCTGATTGTGGGCTATGGGGAAGGGGAGAACTTCCTGGCGTCGGATATCCCCGCCATCCTGAAATACACCCGCAGCTACAGCGTCCTGGAAGAAGGGGACATGGTGGTCTGCAAGGCGGACGGCGTGGCCTTCTATGACGAGTTGGGGCAGCCGGTCCAGCGGGAACGCCTCACTGCCGACTGGGACGTGGAGGCCGCTGAAAAGGGCGGATACCCCCACTTTATGCTCAAAGAAATCAACGAGCAGCCCGCCGCCATTGCCGCCACCGTGGGGCCCCGGGTGGAGCAGGGAATGCCGGACCTGCGCATCCCGGACCTGACCGACGCGCGGCTGGCTGCCATCCGGCGGGTTCATCTGGTGGCCTGCGGCACCGCCATGCATGCCGGCATGGTGGGCAAGGCTGCCATCGAAAAGCTGGCCCGCCTGCCGGCAGAGGTGGACATCGCCAGCGAGTTCCGCTACCGGGACCCCATCCTCAGCCCCGAGGACCTGGTGGTCATCATCAGCCAGTCGGGAGAGACCAGCGACACCCTGGCGGCCCTCAAGCTGGCCAAGAGCCGCGGCGTGCCGGTGCTGGCCATCGTCAACGTGGTGGGCAGCTCCATTGCACGGGCGGCAGATTACGTCATGTACACCTACGCGGGGCCGGAAATTGCGGTGGCCTCCACCAAGGCTTATATGGTACAGATGTGCGTGCTGTACCTGTTCGCCCTGCGGCTGGCCTATGCCCGCGGCACCCTGGATGAGGCCGAAACCCGCCGCTACACCGCCGAGCTTCAGCGGGCGCCGGAAGTCGTCAAGCCTCGACTGGATGACTGTGAGTATATCAAATATCTGGCTAGCCTGTTTGTAAATACTCAGAGCTGCTTTTTCATTGGCCGGGGGTTTGACTACTCCCTGTCCCTGGAGGGCAGCCTCAAGCTGAAGGAAATCAGCTATGTTCATTCCGACGCCTATGCGGCGGGAGAACTCAAGCACGGCACCATCAGTCTGGTGACCGACGGGGTGCCTGTGATCGCCCTGGCCACCCAGCACAATGTCTATGAAAAGACCCTCTCCAACGCCAAGGAGACCAAGAGCCGCGGCGCCAAGGTGCTGCTGTTTACCACAAAGGATGCGGTGGTGCCGGAGGGAATTGCCGACTATATCGTCCGTCTGGACGAATACGAGGATATCTTCATGCCCCTTCAGCTGATTGTGCCGCTGCAGCTGTTTGCCTATTATATGGCTGTGCTGCGGGGCTGCGATGTGGATAAACCCCGGAATCTGGCCAAGAGCGTCACGGTGGAGTGATTTGCAAACCCGCCCACC
>NZ_NFKB01000159.1:0-585 GCF_002160175.1 Faecalibacterium sp. An192 | reverse complement strand
TGAAACGGCAGCCAGTAACAGAACAAGAGAAGGATGCCTACATCCAGGACTTGCAGAAAGCCATGCGGCTTCTTCTGGAAGAAGTCCGGGACCTGGAAGAGATGGTTGCCCTGCTGCAGAAGAAACGGTTTGGCAGCTCCAGCGAGGCGACGCCGGCGCAGGAGGAAGAAGAGCCCCTGGGCGTATTCCCGGAAGCTGAGCTGGAATACAAAGAAGATGCCCCGGAACCGTTCAAAAAGGACCAGAGGGGCGTCCACAAGATAAGCGAAGCAGGCCGCTGGAAACTGACCAGCAGCAATGAGACAGAAGATCGGATCTTCGACCTGGACGAAGAAGAACGGCTCTGTCCGAGGTGCAAGGGAAAACTGGTTTGGATCGGGAAAGAGCTGGTAAGGGAAGTCTTTGAATACCAGCGGCCCAAACTCAAGCTGGTCCGGTACTGGCAGATGAGCTACAAGTGCCCGGCCTGCCACAGGAAAGGCCGCAGTGTCATTGTGCGGGCTTCCGTTCCAAAGCCTCTGCTGAATCACAGTCTGGTTGCGGCTTCGGTGGTGGCAGAAATCATGTACCAGAAGTATGTGAATG
>NZ_NFKB01000158.1:0-589 GCF_002160175.1 Faecalibacterium sp. An192 | reverse complement strand
CAGGAAAGGCGAAGTCCGGGAGCCAAGCATTGCAGAATACAAATATGAGATCGAACGCCTGAAAATGGAGAATGAGCTGCTGCGGGATTTTCTGCGGTCCACAGAAAGGAAGTGAGAGCTAGAGCAAAATATGCGGTAATCTATCGTCATGGAGAGAAGTATCCGGTTTGCAGGATGTGCAAGTTCTTTGGCGTTTCCCGGAGTGGGTACTACGCCTATACCCACAATCTGAACCGTCCGAACCCAAATCAGCCGATTATAGACCAGATCGCCCGGCAGCAGAAGAGGTGCAAAAATACATATGGCTATCGCCGGATGCATCTGTGGCTGGACAAAAACGGTTGTTACAGGAATCCCAAAACGATTCTCAGGATTATGAAAACCAACGGTTTGCTGTCTGAAATCCGCAGGCGCAGGCAGTGGAAGCAGCTGGGGCAGCAGATTCACAGATACGAGAATCTACTGAATCGGGACTTTCATACAGAAAGACCTAACAGCAAATGGGTCACAGATATCTCTTATATCCATACAGAACAAGGTGTCCTGTACCTGTCCATGATCCGGGATTTATACGACAACAGCATTGTGG
>NZ_NFKB01000157.1:0-606 GCF_002160175.1 Faecalibacterium sp. An192 | reverse complement strand
TTTATATGTGCCACAGGGGTGTCGCTTTAGGGCGGTGAGGTGTCGCTGGCTCTCCGGCAGGGTGTCGCTAAAACTCCGTGCAGGTGTCGCTCAGCGTCCGATTTTTGCAATCATACACGACTCTTTCTCGCAATAGTTCCCACAAACATTGGAAATTATCCACAATATGACAGGAAATATTTAGATATTCTATACAAAGAATGTCAGTCTTTTGCGAAATCGCACAGAAGTCATGCGAGCCGTCCAACAACGTTATCCGTCAGCAATGCAAAAATCGGCCGCGGTGAGCCATCTGCACAGGCCAGGGACTATATTTCAAAGACTGCAAGAATTCGCACAATATTAAAAGTAAGCGCTCCATAATCCCCCGTGAGGGATAAAGAAAAGAGCTCCCATAAGGAGCTCAAATCGGTTAAAATTATTTGAGTTTGCAATACTCGGGAAGGCTTTCAGCCCAGGGGAGCAGCGGAATCAGTTGTTCCTCGGTAGGACTTTCGCCCAGTTTGGGCAGCTCCTGCAGCAGGAACAGCAGGTAACCAAAGGGATCCAGGCCATTGCGCTTGGCTGTCTCGATCACACTGAAACATAAGGCACTGGCATCGGCAC
>NZ_NFKB01000156.1:0-635 GCF_002160175.1 Faecalibacterium sp. An192 | reverse complement strand
TCTGATACCGCTGCTGGTACATCACATGGCCGCAGTCGGCGCAGAACAGCATACCGGAGAACAGCCCCACTTCATCATAGCGGTTCGGGCGTTTGCGCTGCTTGCGTAACTCCTGCACGCGCTCCCATGTTTCCCGGTCTATGATAGGCTCATGGTGGTTCTCAAAAATGGCCTGCTTCTCCACGGGGTTCTCTACGCTGTGCTTGACCTTGTAAGAGGGCTTCTCCGTCTTGAAGTTTACCAGACAGCCGGTGTACTCCCGGTTTTCGAGGATATGAACGACGGTGTTCGTCGCCCATTTGCACTCATAGCCGGGGTGGTAGCGGCGGGTGCTGCCTGTCCTGCGGTATTCCAGCGTCCCCGGCGTGGGGATTTGCTGCTCCGTAAGCATACGGGCAATCTTGGTCGGGCCATTCCCGGCAAGACAAAGCTGGTATATCTGCTGGACAACCGGCGCGGTTTCCTCGTCAACGAGATAGTTCTCGTCCTCGTCCATGAGGTAGCCATATACCGGCTTGCTGGTAACAGGCTTTCCACTCATGCCTTTTGCTAGTTTTACTGCTTTGATTTTCTTGCTCGTATCTCTCACCATCCATTAGTTGAACAGATTTCTCAGATGGGTAAAATCGTTGTCC
>NZ_NFKB01000155.1:0-640 GCF_002160175.1 Faecalibacterium sp. An192 | reverse complement strand
AGACTCCTACGGGAGGCAGCAGTGGGGAATATTGCACAATGGGGGAAACCCTGATGCAGCGACGCCGCGTGGAGGAAGAAGGTCTTCGGATTGTAAACTCCTGTTGTTGAGGAAAAAACGGATGGTACTCAACAAGGAAGTGACGGCTAACTACGTGCCAGCAGCCGCGGTAAAACGTAGGTCACAAGCGTTGTCCGGAATTACTGGGTGTAAAGGGAGCGCAGGCGGGTATGCAAGTTGGAAGTGAAATACATGGGCTCAACCCATGAACTGCTTTCAAAACTGTGTATCTTGAGTAGTGCAGAGGTAGGCGGAATTCCCGGTGTAGCGGTGGAATGCGTAGATATCGGGAGGAACACCAGTGGCGAAGGCGGCCTACTGGGCACCAACTGACGCTGAGGCTCGAAAGTGTGGGTAGCAAACAGGATTAGATACCCTGGTAGTCCACACCGTAAACGATGATTACTAGGTGTTGGAGGATAGACCCCTTCAGTGCCGCAGTTAACACAATAAGTAATCCACCTGGGGAGTACGACCGCAAGGTTGAAACTCAAAGGAATTGACGGGGGCCCGCACAAGCAGTGGAGTATGTGGTTTAATTCGACGCAACGCGAAGAACCTTACCAAGTCTTGACATCCT
>NZ_NFKB01000154.1:0-657 GCF_002160175.1 Faecalibacterium sp. An192 | reverse complement strand
GCCTGCGGGTGCCGTTCTCGTCATAGCTGCACTCATGCACGACGATTTTCTCAATCATTTCCCGCAAGAGGGTGGGGGTAAGTTCCTCAAAGGCAAGGTGCTTTCGGACGATACCCATAAACTTTTCCGCGTTGACGGTGGCGGCCTGCGACTTGTCCAGTTCTGCCTGCAAAGCGGCGGCGCGGTCTTTCAGTTCCCGCTGCTCCTGCTCGTAGTCTGCCGACAGTTCCATGAAACGCTCGTCGCTGATTTTGCCGTTCACATTGTCCTCATACAGCCGCTTGATAATGCGGCTCACTTCGGAAATGCGCTCCTGCGCCTGTTCAAGCTGCTTGGTGGCTACGGCGGTCTTTCTCTTGCCGCCGATCTCGTTCTGCTGGATAAGCAACTTCACAAAGCGGCTCTCATGCTTGGCGGCATACTCGGTCACTTGCCGGAGATTGGAGAGGACACCGGCGGTCAACAGGTCGGTGCGGATAAAGTGTGCCGTACAGTCGCGGGTGCGCTTCTTGTAGCTGCCGCAGATGTAACAGTCCTGCTTGCGGGTTTTGTTCTGATACCGCTGCTGGTACATCACATGGCCGCAGTCGGCGCAGAACAGCATACCGGAGAACAGCCCCACTTCATCATAGCGGTTCGGGCGTTTGCGCTGCTTGC
>NZ_NFKB01000153.1:0-669 GCF_002160175.1 Faecalibacterium sp. An192 | reverse complement strand
AATAAGTTCCGTGATTCATTGTGAAGCATATTCATCATCTCCACATTTATCATACCACTGCTGTACAGTGCGGCGGTGACTTCACTCTATTTTCTGGGTTTGCTCTAAACTGAGGGTGTTCATTTGGGACGGCTTCTGAAAAATCTTGATATGTCAGAGACATGATGATGCCAGGCACATCGCTCTCTTTAATTAAGTAGTGAGCAAAAAGTCTTCGATTGTCCGAACGGTTCGGATTTAGAGAAAGGCTGTAACGATTCTGGCTTACAGCATCTTTAATTTGCTCTAAATATGTTTCTACCTCGGACTGGCTTAAATTCATATCCATCCCTCCTCACATTCTTACGATAGGATATCTTGCTTTTTCCATCATTAGTATATACCAAATGATGTGATTTTGTCAATACACCATCATGAGCGATGGCTGGCAATGACTGGAGATCAGCCCGGTGCTCTTTCCTTGGAGAGATCGTTCCGGTGACTGGAGGCCTTTTGGAATACTGTACAGAAAGATCGGTGCGTTGCAGAGGCTATGTCCCCTTCCGACAAGATAATGGTGCCTCTAGAGCAAACCCAGAAAATAGAGTGAAGTCACCGCCGCACTGTACAGCAGTGGTATGATAAATGTGGAGATGATGAATATGCTTCACAATGAATCACGGAACTTAT
>NZ_NFKB01000152.1:0-675 GCF_002160175.1 Faecalibacterium sp. An192 | reverse complement strand
TGTCCTCCGGGTTCCGCAGGTCGTCCAGCGTGAGGTTGGTCGTGACGATCAGCGGCTTGCCGCTGCGGTAACGGCTGTCAATCACATTGAAAACCTGTTCCAGCCCGTACTCGGTGCCGCGCTCCATGCCGAAGTCGTCAAGGATAAGCAGCGGATAGCGGCAAAGGCGGGAAATGTACTCGTTGCGGTTCTCAAAGCTGGCGGCAAGGTCGTTGAGGATAAGGGCAAAGTTCGTCATATGGACGGGGATTTCTTTCTCCATGAGGGCGTTTGCGATACAGCCCGCAAGGTAGCTTTTCCCGGTTCCAACGCCGCCCCAGAACAGGCAGCCGATATTGTCGGTTCGCATATCCTCCCAATGCTCCACATACCGGCGGGCAATCCCGGCCTGCGGGTTCCTGCCGTTGTCGTTCTCAAAAGTCCAGTCCCGCATGGTGGGGTCGGTGAAGCCCCGGCGTTTCAGTTCTTCCACGGTATCAAGGTGCCTGCGGCGTTCCTCGGCGGCCTCCCGTTCCTCGCGGGCGGCTCTCTGACAGTCGCACTCTGCCGGGTGGCGGTCGCGTCCGAAGATAGCGGCCTTATCCGGCGCAAAATAGGCTTCTTTCGGCTTGCGGCACTTGCCGCAGTACAGTAAACCGTCCTCGCCGGTGTAGTCCTCCGGCTCCGGGGTGGTGG
>NZ_NFKB01000151.1:0-687 GCF_002160175.1 Faecalibacterium sp. An192 | reverse complement strand
TTAGCCTGCTGCAGGAGTGCGCCCGCAGTGGAAAAAACAAGCGGGAATGGTGCGCACAGGCCGGTGTGAAATATTCGACCCTCATGAGGTGGCAGGGGCTGCTGCGGGATGAACTGGCGGGTGAAATTCTTTCGGGCCAGGAGATTGTTCCGGTACAGATCCAAAAGTCAGGTGAAGAAGTACTTGCTTCCAAATCGTCTGCAGACTGCTGTGCAGACGAGGCAGGGACATCTGGTATTTGCATCGAAAAGGGAGAAGTTCGTATTTATCTGCCGACAGATGTACCCATAGAATACCTGGTCAAGCTGGTGAAAGGGCTGGCTTAAGATGCTGGGAGATATCCGACAGGCCAAGAACGTGTATATTGTCTGTGGCTACACCGATATGCGCAAGGGACTGAACAGCCTGGTCCCTTTTGTGCAGCAGAACTTTGGGATAGATCCCTATTCCAGCAGCCTGTTTCTGTTCTGCGGCAAACGCTGTGACCGGCTGAAGGCGCTGCTGTGGGAACCAGACGGCTTTGTATTGCTGTACAAGCGGCTGGACAATGGCCGTTACCAATGGCCGCGGAATGCCCGGGAAGTAAAGCCGCTGACCTGGGAGCAGTTCACCTGGCTCATGCAGGGGCTGAATATTGAGCAGCCCAAGGCGATCCGTCCCGGACGCCCGAAAGAGCTGGTATAATCC
>NZ_NFKB01000150.1:0-702 GCF_002160175.1 Faecalibacterium sp. An192 | reverse complement strand
CATAGCCGGGGGTTTTTCATATGCGGGCATAGCCCTAGAATACTAGCCACGCGTCACGTCGCGTAAGTACGGTCTGCCAGCCGCGAAGGATTTGTTACTTCCCGCCCGTAAACGGGCTGTTCAGCTTACTGTTTGCCCATCATCGTAAGCTGTTCTCCCTGCTGGTCGATTTCATACTGGGTTCGGATGTACTCTTGGATTTTCTTTGCGTTTTTGCCTGCGGTGTCCACGTAGTACCCTCTGCACCAGAATTCTCTGTTTCGGTATTTGAACTTCAACTCCGGAAACTGCTCATACAGCATCAAACTGCTTTTTCCTTTCAGGTATCCCATGAAACTTGAAACAGAAATTTTGGGTGGGATCTCCACCAACATGTGGATGTGGTCCGGACATACCTCGGCTTCGACAATGTGCACACCCTTCCATTCGCATAATTTTCTTAAAATCATTCCGATTGCGCGACGTTTCTCTTTGTAAAATACCTTCCTCCGAAATTTTGGGGCAAAAACTATGTGGTATTTACAATTCCACGTGGTGTGTGATAGACTGTTTGTGTCGTTCATTTTGAATGACCTCCCTTTGCTTGGTTGTGCAGTTGGCAGACCGCACTTCCATTTTAAGCAAAGGGAGTTTTTCTGTCATCATCATCGACATAAGTCTTTTTTCGAACCACTCGCCTAGCGAGTGGTTTTCGTTATACAA
>NZ_NFKB01000015.1:0-60169 GCF_002160175.1 Faecalibacterium sp. An192 | reverse complement strand
CCAAACGAAAGCAGGAGTGGCTCCGCTAACGCTCCGCCACTCCTGCTGAATCCTAATCTCCTACACTTGGGGCTTTTTTGTACTGTCCACACAATTTGGACCGGTTCACGCCTCAAAGGGACAGGACAGGGGCTTTTCCTACTATAAATGAAAGGTGAATGATAGCCTGCAAATGCGTTTGCTGACCGTTTCGGTTCAGCCTGGCACCGGTGCTGTCGGCCTGACATGGAACCAGAACAAAAATGGGACACAAGATGGCCGGATATTTCGTGAAAAAGCGGCCTTCAGTCGCAGCACGCACAGAAGATGCTGTAGATTTCCTCGGCTGTCATCTTTTTGTAGCAGCCCTGGGAATGGCTGCAGCTGGCAGCAATCTCCTTCAGCTGGGCTTTGTTCATGCCCAGTTCCTTGAGGGTGACGGGCAGACCCAGCTCTCGAATGAAGGCCGCCAGGGCATCGATGCCGGCGAGAGCCAGCTGGCTGTCGGTTCGGCCTTCCCGGTGAAGATGCCAGACGTTTTCTGCAAAGCGGACAAACTTGGAAGACTCTGCCTGACAGAGATGCCGGTAGTACGCCGGATGCAGCGCCGCCAGGATACAGCCATGGTCACAGGCGGGGCAATAGGTTTCCAGCTGGTAGGCCATCTTGTGGCAGACAAAGTCACACTGCTTGCCCATTTGGACCAGGCCGTTCCCGGCCAGGGCGGCGTCCCACATCAGGTTGGAGCGGACGGTATAATTGTGCAGATCCTGCATGGCAATGCGCAGGTCGCGGATGATGCTGTGCATCAGGGCTTCCAGCAGATCATCCGAAACGTTGTCTGTGTCGGGAGCGCTGAAATAGGTCTCCATGAGATGGCTGAGGACGTCAAAACCGCCCGCCGCCACCTGCTTTGAGGGGACACTGTAGGTGTAAGTGGGGTCCATCAGGGCGAAGCATGGGCCGAGGGCAGGGTAATCCCGGCAGGCCCGGAGCTTGAGGGCCTCGTTTGTGAGGACGGCACGGCCGCTGCAGGCACTGCCCCCGCCCGCGGCTGTCACAACAGCGCCCAGGGGCAGGGGCTCTGCCTCAATGACACCCGGCCTGGCCCAGAAGTCAGCCCAGATGTCCCCGCTGTACCGGGCGGCCAGACTGACGGCTTTGCAGCAGTCCATGACGCTGCCGCCGCCCACGGCCAGGATCATATCCACCTTGTGTTGTCGGGCAAGCTGCGCGCCCTCCTGAACTTTGGCATAGGCTGCATGGGGGGAGATGCCCGCAAACTCCACGACCGTCTTGCCTGCGGTGTGCAGGATGCCGGAGATTTCATCATAGACGCCATTGGTCTTGATGGAGCCGCCGTAGGCCAGCAGGATGGTGCCGGCCTTTTTGGTCAGGCAGGCGAGGTATTCCTTGACGCAGCCCCGGCCAAAGTAGACTTTGGTACGATTCTGAAAAATAAAGTTGTTCATGAGAAGGGTCCTTGCAGAGAGGTTCAGCCCTCCAGGGCTGCCAGCCAGCTGCGGATATCGCTCTCGCTGACGCCGGAGGAGAAACGCTGGCCGTCCAGCCAGGTACCGGTTCCTGCGGCCTGAGCCAGCAGTTCGCCGCTGTTGCCGATGCCGGAACTGGCGGAAGTGCAGAAGGGGATCACCGTCTTGCCGGTGAAGTTGTTAGCCTGGACAAAACTCTCTACAGGCCAGGCCGCCTCGAACCACCAGATGGGATAGCCAATGAACACGGTGTCGTAGCTGGACCAGTTGTCGGGGGTGGTCTGGGTTAGCTCCACCGTTACAGTTTCTCCGGCCACCCGGGCATCATGCTCGGTGGATACACGGCTGCTGGGGTCATTCCAGTTCAGATCAGCGCTGGTGTAGGGGTCAGCTGGGGTGATCTCAAAGAGGTCGGCGTCCAGCTGTTCGGCGATGGCCCGGGCGGCATTTTCGGTGTTGCCGGTGGCTGAGAAATAGACCACCAGGGTATTGCCCAGTTCCAGGTCATCGGGCAGGCTGGCTGTGTTGCACCCGGTTAGGCCCAGCGCAAGAGTCAAGCTCATGCCCAGAGCGGCAAGACGTTGGATGAGTGTATGTTTCATAAAGAGATGCTCCTTTCCAAAGTGTGTATTAATCAGAAAGGTTCTCGCCATTCGAGGCGATCACTTTCTTGTACCAGTAGAAAGACTTCTTTTTCAGGCGGGCGAAGTCGCCTGTTCCGTTGTCGTAGCGGCGGACGTAGATGAAACCATAGCGCTTGGCATATTCGCCGGTGGAAGCGGACACCAGATCGATGCATCCCCAGGGGGTGTAGCCCATCAGATCGACACCGTCCTGGACCGCCTCTTTCATCTGTTCGATGTGGCGGCGCAGGTAATCGATGCGGTAGTCGTCGTTGACGGTGCCGTCAGCCTGCAGCTCGTCTTTGGCGCCCAGGCCGTTTTCCACTACCATCAGAGGTTTGCCATAGCGGTCATACAGGTCATTGAGGGCGTAGCGCAGTCCCTCAGGGTCGATCTGCCAGCCCCAGTCCGAAGCTTTCAGGTAGGGGTTGGGTACACCGCCCAGAATGTTTCCCTCGCCCGACTCGGCCTTTTCTGCGGTCTGGCAGGAGGACATATAGTAGGAGAAGGTAATAAAATCCACCGTGCCCTTTTTGAGGATTTCAGCGTCGCCGGGATGCATTTGGATCTCGACGCCCATCTCATCCAGAAGGCGCTTGGCATAGGCGGGGTAAGCACCCCGGGCCTGGATGTCGGTGCAGTAGTAATTGTACAGCCGGTTGTACTTCTGGTTGGCGAGCACGTCGGAGGGCCTGCAGGTCAGCGGGTAGCTGGCCGAATAGATCATCATGCTGCCTACCCGGTAATCGGGGTCGATCTCATGGGACATCTGGACAGCCAGAGCGCTGGCCACAAGCTGATGATGCAGCCCCTGAAACCGCTGCTGGGGCTGATCGGGCTGGTGCATGAACTCGGTAGGGTGGGTCAAGTCGTTGAGGATACCCTGATTCAGCAGAGCCCCCATGGGGGCGATGGCGCTGTTGATTTCATTGAAGGTGAGCCAGTATTTCACCTTGCCCTTGTACCGGGTAAAGATGGCCCTGCAGTAGTTGAGAAAATAGTCAATCATCTCACGGCTGACCCAGGCGTTGCATTTTTTGGTCAGGCCAAAAGGCACCTCGTAGTGGCTGATGGTGATAAGAGGCTCGATGCCGTACCTACGGCATTCGTCGATGACCTCATCGTAATGGCGCAAGCCTGCTTCATTGGGCTGAGTCTCGTCGCCATTCGGGAAGATGCGGGTCCATGCGATGGAGAAGCGATAGCACTTGAAGCCCATTTCGGCAAAAAGGGCAATGTCCTCTTTGAATCGGTCATAGTGCTGGATGGCCTCATGACTGGGGTAGAAGGTACCTTCCTCCAGCACGGGGGTAATCCGTTTGCTCTGGCCGAACCGGCCGCCGGTGCAAATGTCGGCCACCGAGACGCCTTTTCCGTCGTGGTCCCAGGCACCCTCGCACTGGTTGGCCGCTGTGGCACCGCCCCACAAAAAATCTTTGCGCAATACGCTCATACATTTCTCTCCTTTGCTGCCGGGGAATGCATCCGTTTGTGATCCTAGTATAAAAAAATCGAGACGTCAGGAGAAGTCTCGATTGGTTATGTTGTTGTTACTGAAAGGTTTATGCTCTGGGCGCGGCTTTCTGGACCATTTCCAGAAAGGAAGCCACCAGGGGAGCCGGTTCGGGGGCGTGGAGCAGGCCGAAAGGTATGGTGTAGCCCCAGTCCACCGGCAGGATTTTGAGCAGCGGATGGACGTAGTGCCAGCTCTCCACCGCCATCAGAACACAGCCCTGGTTCTCGCAGTCGTTGAAGACGCCAGTGTCGTAAAAGTCGAAGTCCACGATCTGGATTTGGGGATGGTTTTTCCAGATGTCATCCCGCAGAAGGTCCACATAATGGCTCCACCCGCGCCGGATCAGCATCAGCTTTTCGCCGTAGAGATCCTGTACCGTCAGGCTGTCTTTTTGGGCCAGCGGGTGGTAGGCTGATACAGCACAGCAGATGGGTTCCCGGGAAAGTTCCAGTCCGGCGCAGCGGCGGAGTTCCAGCATGGTGTCGTCAAAGATGCCGGCCACCACATCGATGTTCTGGCCGAGGTTGGATAAAATCTCCCGGGCGTTCTGGGGCGTGTTGTCAAAGGGAACCAGTTGGAACTTGAGGTCGGGGCGGTACTGCTGTACCCGGGGCCAAAGATCCACCAGGAACTGGGCCGGCGTCATGGGGGAGGTGCCAATACGAATCACTTTTTCGCTCTCCTGCATGGCGCTGCGGGCCCGCGTGATGGAGTCGTTGCAGTACTGAATGATGTATCGCGCATCCTGGTAGAGGCTCTGGCCCGCCGGGGTGAGCTGCAGGCCCCGGTGGGTGCGCACAAAGAGCTGCAGGCCCAGGCCCTCTTCCAGCAGGTTGATCTGTTTGATGACCGCAGGCGGCGAGATATACAGCCGTTCGGCGGCTTTGTTGAAGCTGCCGGCGTCCGCCACGCACAAAAATGTATCGAGCTGCGGGTTATACACACAGATCACCGTCCTTTTGAATCACTGGTTTTATTGTATCGTCAGGGAAAAGGCTTTGTCAAGGCTCAGCGCTCAAAAAGCAAAACAAGGGTGTGCCCATCCGGGCACACCCTTGTGCGTGGAAAATCAGAAATTCAGCGTTTGATGGCTTCATCGGTATAAGTGAGGAAGGTCACCACAAAGGAGGCGGCCATGGCGGCCAGAGAGACGATGACCGCAATAATCATGCCGGAGGCATCGTTGGTGGTGATGTCAACAAACGCAGGCCAGGAGAAAATGCCCAGCGCACCCACCGAGTACTGCATGACATGGAAGGCGCCCAGCAGGATGGCGCTGGTGTTGTTCAGGAAGGTAAACAGCATGCTCAGGGCCTGGGCCAGCAGGGAAGTAACCGGGCCGATGACCCAGAGGGTCAGGCAGAAGGTGACGGTGCAGGTGATAAGGGGAACGGCAAACATCTTGATTGCGTCGGGAATGTGCTTTACATAGAGCTTTTCAAACCAGGCAGCGAAAGCCACGGCACAGATGATGGGGATCACGCTGGAAGTGTAGTCTCCTGAGACCGGCATGATAACCGGAATCCCAAACAAAGCATCGTGAGCTGCAGTGGAGCTGCTGAGCAGGGACGGGTACAGCATGCCTGCGCCGATGACCATGCCCTCCAGTTCGGGCAGGCCGAATCGTTTGGAGGCGGTGTAGGCCAGCAGAATGGGCATAAAGTAGAAAAATGCGTTGCCCAGCGAATAGAGGATGTTGTAAGTAGAGCCTGCGCCGTCCATCAGTCCGGCAGCCACCAGCAGAGCCAGCACGCCCTCAATGATGCCGCAGGCTGCCAGCACGCCCAGACAGGGGGTGAATACACTGGTGACGATACTGATGAAAGCGTTGAGAGGGTTCTGCTTTTGTTTGGGCGTCTCGGCTGTTTCTTCAGCGGGGGTGCCGTCCTCGTTGACGGAGCCGCCCGGGGCGATATGTCCCACAGCGCATACAGCATCGTAGACTTCAGGCACCTGGTTGCCGATGACCACCATGTACTGTCCGCCGGACTGGATAACGGTGACGATGCCGTCGGTATCCTTCAGCACCTCGGTGTTGGCTTTGCTTTCGTCCTTGAGCTTGAAGCGCAGCCGTGTGACGCAATGGGTCAGGGATACAATGTTGGACCTGCCGCCTACATTCTGGATGATGATGCGGGCAAGACCGTCGTATTTACTTGCCATGACAACTCCTTCTTTCTTTGTAATGCCGGCGCCGGCCCGGGCCCTGGGCTGACTGTGTTTGGATGTTTCCTGTAAATATTGTAACAAGCTTGCAACGAACCAGCAACGATGTGTACAGAAAGCCTCTTTCAAAAAATGAAAACCCTGTCAGGTATAAAACATGGTACTGAGAAGCTTGGCCAGCAGCATCAGGGAATAATATCCGTTGTTGAAGCTGCCGGCCTGACCGTAAAGACAGCACAGGTCCGGCTCGACCTGGGCGTAAGGTTTCTCCTGAGAAAAGAGGATGGTGAAAGCATGCTCCCGCCGGGCAGCCGCGCAGAGCAGGGCCATTTCCTCGTGGAACCAGAACGAATTGACAGATAGCAGGAGTATCGTGGTCGAGCGGTCCATTTGGGGGAGAGTATGCTCACTGATATCATCGATGTTATAAAAGTAGGCGGCCTGTCCATTACAGAGCAGATCCAGCTGAAGCGAATAGAAGCAGTGCATATCACGATTATCGCCCACAAAGTAAACGGTGTGGCTGTTCTGTATTTTCTTCACTACCTGGCGCAGCAGATCCAGGTCCAGCTGTTCCATCGTGTACTGCAGGTTGACAGCGGCTTCCTGATAGAGCTGCTGGGCCATGGCCTGCGCGTTTTTACCATGAAAAGCCGTGAGGAGATGCCGTATCTGCCGCAGACGGCGTTCAGCGAAGAACTGAGCAAGCTGATGTTTGAACTGTTGAAAGGATTCAAACCCGCACCGTCGAAAAAACCGGCTGACCGATGCAGTTGATAAGTGAGCTTCGGCTGAAAGCTGTTCCTGCGACAATTCCAGAATGTTTTTGGTGTGCTGCAGCACCGCGTGGGCAACGCTGTGATCGCTGCTGCCCGGTGCCTGGCGGTTGCAGCAGCAGATGAAGTGCTTCCCAGTGTGCTCGGGAAAATCAGACCGGATCATGATGGCCTCCTCTTTCCGACAGTTCTTTTGTCTTTACTATAATGGGATCTGCCCCAAAAGAGAAGTATCCGTTGGTTCACAACTATAAAGCTAGGAGTTACAACTAAAAAAGCCCATCGGTCAGAACCGATGGGCGGGATGTGCAAGCGGGGATAAGGCCTCAGCGGCCTAAAATGGTTTGCAGCGCATCGTCAAAGCTGCTGTCTTTGCAGCTGCTGCGCGTGTCGAATACCATCGTGCGGGGTGCCTGCATGGTATAGGGGTCCCACGAAAGGGCAGGGGTGGAGGGATCACCGGTGGCACAGAAGGCAGCCAGTGCCCGGGCTATCTGGTCGGAGAGATGGTGGGCGTTTGCCTCATCGCCGGCGATCTGGTAGGGAACCGTGTCAACGGAGTGGAACCAGAAACCGATGTCAGAGGTATGGGTCATGGTCATGCCGCCGAAATAAGGCAGGGTGTAGGCCACCAGATATTCATAGACCGCGGGGGCCGAGGCCGCCGCATGAGCCGTCATCGGATCATCAGCAAAAGAAATCAGGGAGCGCAGGTCGTACAAATCATGTCCGGGGTAGGCAGCGGCAAACAGCTCCACAGCCTGGTCATAATTGCTGCCCAGAAGCTCCCGCATGGCATTTTCCTGCTGTGCGGCTGTGAGATTGCACTTGGCGTCTCCCGGGCGGGAATACAGCACGGCATCGGCCGAGTTTCGGCCGTCCATTTCCGCCCAAACATTGCCGATCATGTAGGTGTATTGGGCAGCAATGGCATTCAGACCACTGCCGCTGTAGAAATCCGACTGGAAATAGGGGGAGCCGGTGGTCAGCTGGTAGTCCACCCCGGCGCCCTCGCATAAGGACACAAGCTGGTCGTAATCAGCCGTTTGCAGATAGCTGAATACTTCGGCATCGCTGGCGCTGGACATGCCCTGAACATTTGCCCGGACATGATTTACCAACTGATAAGCGTTCTCTGCGGCCTGTTCGGGGCTGCGTCCGCTGGCAGCACCGCCGCTGACATTGACCACCTTCTGGAACAGCCCCTGGGCAGCCGGAGCCGAGGCCAGAGCTGTCACCTTGGTGCCGCCGCCCGACTGGCCGAGAATGGTCACGTTGCCGGGGTCGCCGCCAAAGGCAGCAATGTTATCCCGAACCCACTGAAGTGCCAGCACCAGGTCGGCGATGCCGGTGTTGGCGTCGCCGCCGATGGCGCTCAGGTCAAGGTAGCCGACGTAGTTCAGCCGGGCATTGGCGGACACGAAAACACAGTCTGTATAGTCGGCAAAATATTGGCCATCGTAGATTTTCAGCTCAAGGGAGGAGCCGGTCTGCAGCCCGCCGCCGTGGATGAACACCAATACCGGCTTGCGGGCAGAAGAATCCAGAGAGCTGGTCCAGACGTTCAGGTTGAGGCACTGACTCTCCGTGCTGAACATGTCCGATTCGGAGGGCGTCATAAAGGCCGCAGCAGCAAAGGGGTTGTAATAGTTTGTCTGGGTGTTGCTCTGGGGCGAGACCGAGCCGTTGGTCAGGGCGTTGGTGGGCTGCTCCGCAGTACCGTAGCTTTCCACCGGCGCAGCATAGCGGAAGCGCTGGTGCATGCCGTAAGGGATTCCCTTGAAAGTGTGGATACCATTGTAGGTGTAGCCCATGACATATCCGCGGGACAGCCCAACCACTGTGGGCAGAACCGGGGAACCATTGCCCAGCGAGGCGATGGCGGTGCCCAGCTGCCCCAGGCAGTTTTCGTCTGCTGCCGGCTGCGGGGCCGGAGAGGCTGCATTTGCCCCGAGGGATGCAGTGCCTGCCAGAACGGCGGCTGCCCCTGCGAGGGCTGATGTGCGCAGAAAACGACGGCGTGAGATCTCTTTCATGAAAAACGCTCCTTCCTGTTTGTTCTAGCGGATCTGCAGAAAAGTCATCTGCATCGTTGTCTTTAGGATATCTTCAAAGATACTAAAATACAACGACCGGTCAGGAAAGTCTCTTTCATAAAATGAAAAGATGCGCAAGCCCCTCGGCATAAACCTGAACGTTATAACTGCATAACCAATGGAGACTTCTGCTGGAGCCCGATTCCTTTTATACTTGATACAGACCCGGCGGCAGGATCTTGTACCCGCCGGGGTAAAACAGAAATGAAAGGAGTTTTCCATATGAAACGATTAACTGCCATTTTCTTCAGCCTGACCCTGGCCCTGGGCCTGGCGGCCTGCGGTTCCAGCGCGTCTTCGGCAGCACAGCCGGATTCCTCTTCGCCGGTGCCCTCTGAAGCTGTTTCTTCTGAGGCGTCTCCCGCTTCATCGGCAGCCGCTTCTTCCGATGGCAATGCGGCCGGTTCCGAGACGCAGAGCGCCGGCAACACCCTGGTGGTCTACTATTCGGCTACCGGCAACACAGAGGAAGCAGCTGGCTCTATCGCAAACCTCACCGGCGGAGACCTGTTTGAATTGGTTCCTACCGACCCTTATACCAGCGAGGACCTGACTTGGACCGACCCGGAGAGCCGTGTCTCCACCGAGCATGATGCCCGGGTGGCCGGAGATACTGTGACAGTGGATCTGGAGCAGATCACCCCCGACAACTGGGATAATTACGATACCGTATTCATCGGCTACCCCATCTGGTGGGGTGAGGCGGCCTGGCCTGTGGACGGTTTTGTCCAGGCTAACGATTTCACCGGCAAGACGGTGATCCCCTTCTGCACCTCCTCCAGCTCGGGTCTGGGCGAGAGCGGCACTCTGCTGGCTGAAATGGCTGGCACCGGCGACTGGCTGGAAGGACAGCGTTTCTCCTCTGGCGTCAGCGAGGACGACGTGGAGACGTGGCTGAACGGCCTGGGTCTGTAAAGGAGTAACGGCAGATGAAGCGCAGCATCTCAATTTTCCTCTCAGGCATTTTGGCTGCTCTTCTGGCTGTGATGGCATCTGCCATCCTGGCAGGCTGCGCCTCGGCTGGCTCCATCGACACCCTGATGTTGGAGGTTACCCCCGGCACGCAGATGCAGCGGGGCTTTGTCAACGACAATGTTCTGCATACGTCGGACGGCATGGATATCCACTTCAGCCTTTATGTCCCGGCCAGCTACGACGGCAGCGAAGCATACGCTCTCTTTGTGACCCTGCCAGGGTGGGGAGGGTTGTACTTTCAGGGAGTCGGAGCAAACATGGAGGAAGATTTTGGCACCGAGGCGATTCGCTATAACAGCCGAATGATTGTCGTGTCCCCGCAGCTCAACGACTGGGGTCAGACTTCCGCCGAGCAGACTATCGCCCTGACCGAGTATTTTCTATCGCACTACAACATCGACCCGGACCAGGTCTATCTGCACGGAATGTCGGGCGGTGGTGAGACGACTTCTCTGGTGATGGGAATGCGTCCGGAGCTGTATGCGGCCTGCCTGCTGACCAGCACCCAGTGGGATGGAGACCTGAACGCTCTGGCGGTTGCACGCACCCCCATCTACTTCGCAATTGGTGCGCAGGACAGCTACTATGGCCCTGAATCTCTGCAGCGGACCTACCGGCAGCTGTGCAGTCTCTACGCTGCCCAGGGGATGAGCCAGGCCGAGATCGACCGGCTTGTGGTGCTGGATCTGAGAGAACAGGACTATTTTTCAAGTCACGGTTTTTCGGACCAGCATGCTGGCGGCCAGGCTTTCGCCCACGATGCCGATGTAATGAGCTGGCTGTTCAGTCACCGGAACGATTGACAAGCGGAAAGAGAAGATATCGATGCAGATAAGAACACCCGGCCGCAGTTTGCAGGTGTCGGTGGTGGGGCTGGGCTGTATGGACTTTTCCCACGCCTACGGTGCTCCCACTGATGCACAGGCCGCAGTCACACTGCTGCGGCAGGCTTATGATCTGGGTTGCACCTTTTTTGACACGGCTGAGGTGTACGGTATCCCGGCGGACCCGCATAGCAGCGAGCGGCTGGCAGGGGAGGCTCTGGCCCCTGAACGGCATGGAGATGTCGGAGGTGTTCGGTGGAACGAAACGGACCGTACAATGAATATTTAAGGAGGTTTTCTTTATGGAATACGCAACTTTAAATAACGGCGTCAAGATGCCCATGGCGGGCATCGGCACTTTCCTGCTGACCCCCGACGAGGCCGAAACTTCGGTCCTCAGCGCTCTGGGAGATGGCTACCGTCTCATCGACACGGCCAACGCCTATCTGAACGAGAAGGCTGTAGGCCGCGCCATCCGCGAGAGCGGCCTGCCCCGGGAGGAGATTTTCCTGGAGACCAAGCTCTGGCCTTCCTTCTACGAACAGCCTGATGCAGTGGACAAGACCCTCGAACGGTTGGGCACCGACTACATCGACCTGCTGCTCATCCATCAGCCCGCCGGCAACTATCTGGCCGGCTACCGCCAGATGGAGAAGGCCTGTCAAGAGGGAAAAGTCCGGGCCATCGGCCTGTCCAACTTCAATCGGACCCAGATCGAGGAGATTCTCTCCCAGTGCAAGGTCCGGCCTGCGGTCCTTCAGACCGAGGTTCATCCCTACAACCAGGAGAAGGAGCTGAAGGCTTTTCTGGATGAGGAAGCCATGGTCATTCAGGCCTGGTATCCCCTGGGCCATGGGGACAAGGCCCTGATTCAGGAGAAGGTCTTTGCTGAATTGGCGCAGAAATACGGCAAGAGCAATGCGCAGATCATCCTGCGCTGGCAGATTCAGAGCGGCAACATTGTCATTCCCGGTTCCAAGAACCCCGCCCATATCAGGGACAATTTCGATTTGTTCGACTTCTCCCTCACCGACGAGGAGATGAGCCGCATCGCTGCCATGGACCAGCGCAAGCGCTATTATACCAGCACCCCCGAACTGCTGCGCCGCTACGCCGAGATCGTGCCTGATGTGGATGGTCAGAAGTGAGCCCGATTTGTCACATATCAGAAGGGAGAGAAGCATGCTATGCGCACAGATTTTGGCGTAAAATCCTGGTTTTATCCTCTGCCGGTTCTCATTATTGGGACATGGAACCCTGACGGCACAGCTGACGCCATGAACGCTGCCTGGGGCGGCCTGTATGACGCCGACAAAGTGGTCCTCTGCCTCAGCGAGGATCACTGCACCACCCGGAACATTCGGACCAATGGCGCTTTCACCGTCAGCTTTGCCGATGCGGAACACGTCACAGCCGCCGACTACGTCGGACTGGTGTCAGGCAACAGCGAACCCCACAAGATGGAAAAAGCCCATTTCCACCCGATCAAGAGCGCGCATGTCAACGCCCCTCTGATTCAGGAACTGCCGGTGGCGCTGGAATGCAGGTTTTTGAAGGTAAATGAGGACGGCAATATCATCGGCCAGATCGTCAATGTCAGTATGGATGAAAGGGTACTAGACAGCGATGGGAAACTGGACATGGAGAAATTCAGGCCCATTGCCTTTGAGCCTGCAAACAATGGCTATCATGTGTTGGGCGGACGTGTGGGCAATGCCTTCCGCGATGGCAGCAAATGTAAGTAAGGGGGCAGCTGTATGAATGGGGAATTTCACAATTTGTTCCCGCAGGGCGGCCCCAACACGGTGGCCGGGCAGTATTTTAGTGGGGCAAGTTATCTGTGCCCCTTGAGTGATATGGGAGTATCGGTTTCCAATGTGACCTTTGAGCCGGGCTGCCGGAACAACTGGCATATCCATCATGACGGCGGCCAGATCCTCCTGTGTACGGCAGGGCGCGGGTACTATCAGGAATGGGGAAAGCCCGCTCAGGAACTGCATCCCGGCGATGTAGTCAGCATTCCGCCCGAGGTTAAGCACTGGCATGGCGCAGCACCGGACAACTGGTTTGCTCATGTGGCAATTTCCGTTCCCGGTTCTCATGCCGAGTGGCTGGAACCGGTGAAAGCAGAGGAATACGCAAAACTGGAATAAACAGTGCGGAGATAATATAAATGGCAAATTTGAAAGATAAAGTCGCAGTCGTGACCGGTGGCGGCTCCGGCATCGGCAGAGCCATTGCCCAGCGATTCGCTTCTGGCAGCCACCTATGCTTGGCAGGCCATGCGTCAGACTTGTTATGACGAGGCGGCCTACAACGCGCAGGGTGGCAATTGTACTGTCATTGGCCTGCCCCAGGAAGGGATCACCGGCAACGATCACTTTATGTTCCAGGACCTGAACAATGATATCATCGCACAACACATTCAGAGCTGGATCGACACCAACGTAGCGTAACAAAAAAGAAAAATCCGCAGTCCTTAGATAGACTGGTATACTATTCTGAGAGTTGTGACCAGGGAAAGGAGTTTAGTTGGTATATATAACGATTGCGGTTCTTATTGTGTTTATCCTTTTTGCTCTGCTTGCAGCCTATGTTGCTAAATGGATCCGCAAGAATTTCCACGGCAAGAGATAAAACAGAAATTCAACTGCCGGTTTTCATCGTGTTTTATGAACACCTTGAAAGCCGGCGGTTTTTTGTGTATCGTGGATATAGTTGGGGAATCATATCATGACGAAACTCAAAACTAACCTTCAGAATAGAAAAGACAAGGCCGAACAGAAACTCCGCTACTGCCAACACCAGGAGAAAATGCTTGAACACCGGATACCGATACACTGGCAGCCCGGTGCGTTGCGTTTCTTCTCCGTGCCAAGAGCCGCCTTCGGCGGTTGCTCTCCGAAATACACCTGTGGGTGTAGTGACAAAGTCCCCTTGCGGAGAGCAGATGACCTTCGCAAACGATTTGCTCTGTTCATCCAGAGAAAGCTGCGCTTTCACTGCGCCGGTTGATACCGGCTACCTATTGGCTTTTTGCGCTGGAAAATCCATGGTTCAGCGCAATTTTATGGAAAATGATTCCCTCGTTTGTTATAATAAGACAAAGCTGTAATGCAGCTTGTATTGGATGAAAAGGAAGAACAAGTGTTGGGGGTAAAATGAAAGATATCATGAAAAAAGCAGCTGCCCTTTGCGCAGCTGTTCTGATGGCCGTTGGCTGTGCCGCCTGTTCAGGCGGGGGAGAGCAGACACAAAGCGAAGCGTCAAGAGAGCCGGCGGAATCGGAAGCGTCCGAACCGGTCACGCTGCAGGTTTACCTGCCGGCGCAGTATGCCGATCCAACGGTTCATTACCCGATCTATGAGGCTCTGATGGATTACCAGGAAACGCATCCCAATCTCACCCTGGAATTTATTTCACCCAAAGGGGTGAATTACATGGAAGAACGGGAGGCCATGATCAGCCAGCTTAACGCCGAGATCCTTTCAGGCGGCGGCCCGGATCTTTTTATCATGGAGGGTTACCGCACCACAGAAATCAATCTCTTCCCGGATATTGAGAAAGCCATGGTAAATGGAACCTTTCTGGACCTGACCGAAGCTATGGAAAAACAGGGCCTCTCCAGAGAGGAGGATTTTTATACCGCCGTGCTGGATGCAGGCCAGTGGGAGGGAAGGCAGTATATTCTGCCTCTTGGTTTCTCTGTTCCGCTGATGATCAGCGCAGCAGATGTGCTGAACGCCAGCAGCTTCGACTTGCAGCGGGCCATGTACAGCATGGACTCCCTGCTGACCGAGCTGCTGCGCATCCACGAAGAACAATCGATTCTGGTTATCACCAGCATAGACCCGCTGGATGTCTTGGCACAGCCGGTTCTGGATTACGAGGCGCATCAGGTAAGGCTGGATACATCTGCCGTCCGCCGTGCGCTGGAACTGGAAAAGATTTTCCGCACCGGAGATATCGCCTACGATCTTGCCCGGGGGTTGTTCAATGATACAAACCCTTCACACGTTCAGGATGAATTTGCCCAGGGTGTGCCGTTTGCCACTCTGCGGTACAGCAGGTTCAGCATCAACCTTTTGCGGCAGTGCCGGGCATTGGGAATAGAGGTGTCAGTCATGCCGATCCCCAATGAAGAGGGGACCATCACGGCAAAAATTGGGTCCTATGCCATGGGCAACCGCAACACAAAATATCCCGAGGAAGTTGCGGACCTGCTGCTTTATCTTGTCAGTGAGGAATGCCAGTCTGCGGCTGCCTATGCAGACTTCGATCAGCTTCCCATCCGAAAAGGATGTATGCAGGCTTGCTTCGATGCGCAGTATCAGTTCTCCGTTTACGATGCTTCCAGAGAGAGGATGACCGAAGAAGGAATTGCAGAGCGGCAGGAAAGGCATGGCGTTCCGCTGGATGAGGCCCGAATCAAGCAGTTGGAAGTCATCTGCGATCAGGTGACGGCTGCACATTACCAGACCATATGGTATCGTGGTGTGGATTTGGGCCAAAGCGAAACCGGGGAGAATGTGGCGAGTTATCTGCATATGCAGTACTGGAATGACGAGATATCCCTGGATGAACTGATCGAAATTCTCTCGTCCAAAATGCGCCTCTACCTGGATGAATGAGGGGGCAGCCATGAAAAGACGAGATATACAGAGCTGGCTGCTGGCTTTGCCCGCCCTGATTGCCCTGGGGGCGGGGTATCTGTTTCCTTTGGGGATTGCCTTATACAAGAGCTTTTTTGCAGGGATGAGCACAAACTTTGTCGGATTTGCAAATTACACAGACCTGTTAGGGAATTACGCCTTTGGTTTGGCTTTAAGAAACTTGCTGCGGCTGTGGTGCATTGCCGTACCCCTGAATTTGGTACTGGGAGTCCTGCTGGCGGTGCTCTGTGTGGAAGCAGCCGGGCCACGGTTGCGGCTGGCCTTCTTTTTTCCGGGTATCCTGCCGGTGGCCTGTGTAGTGATGCTGGCCACCGAAGGAGCCAGCATGCTGGGCTGGGAAGATACCTGGACTTTTAACGAAGAGTCGACTTTGGTGTGGTTGGCGATTGTTTTATGGAAAACATTAGGCTATACGGTTCTGATCTGCGCGGCCTTCCTGGAATCCATCCCGGGGGAAATCCTGGACGCCGCCAAACTGGACGGAGCCGGGTTCTGGCAGTGCCTATTTCGGGTGCGGCTGCCCCTGATCGCCCGCGGTCTGGGCCTCTGTGTGATCCTGGTGATCTTCAACGGATACCGCTGCTTCCGGGAAGCGTATTTGATCGGAGGAGAACACCCCCACGAGGAACTTTACAGCTTACAGAATTTCTTGCAGAATAACTTCTCCAACATGAACTATGCCCGGCTGGAAGCCGCATCCATTCTAGTAGTGATAGGGGTTTTTGCAGTGGGGCTGCTGCTGGCGGCCCTGTGGAAGGAAACCCAGAGGAGGGGGCAGTCATGAGAGAAAATCATAAAATTCTCCCGGTGGTTTTGGTTCTTCTGGCTGTTGTTTTCCTGATGCCCTGCCTGCTGCTGGTGCTGCCGTTGGCAGGAAAGCCACTGGATTCCCTGTGGGGTACCGTGACATCGCCCGAGTATTTGCAGGGATATGGAAATACACTGACCCTTGCCATCGGTAGCATGATTCTACAGACGGCGGTGGCACTGCCGGCGGGATATGTTTTGGCCCGGAGCGTCTCGAGCCGTTTTAGACGGATCTGCCTTGTGCTCTGCGGGCTGCTGATGCTTCTGCCGCAGCAGGCGCTGATGCTGCCCCAGTATCTGGTCTTGCAAAAGCTGGGTTTGTTGGACACCCTGGCTGGCTTATTGCTGGTGACTGCTTTTCAGCCCTGGATGGTGCTGCTGCTCTGGTTTGGTACCAGCCGGATTGACCGGGAGATCTTCGACGCAGCCGCCTGCGACGGCGCAGCCGGAATGACTTTTTCGCGCCGGATTTATCTGCCCCTGATGGCCCCATATCTGGCAGCAGCGGCGCTGCTGTCCATGGCGGAAAGCTGGAACTTGCTGGAACAGCCCATGATCTTTTTGCAGCAAAAAGACCATTACCCGCTGTCCATCCTGCTCTCCCGGCTGCCGGAAGCCGACCCGGCACAGAAACTTTTTGGGGGCGTTTTGTTCCTGCTGCCGTTGATGATTGCTTTTGGGGTGATCTGCAGCCGCAGCACAGAAAAATGATCGTTGGAGAATTTTCAAATGGGCCAAAAGAAAATGGAAAGGGATTATAAAAATGAAAACCATCCTGCTGCTTCGACATTCCGAACCAATCAAAGACAGAACCCTACCAACAGCGGAACTTCCGCTTTCCGAACAGGGATATAGAAAAGCACAGGAACTGTTCTCGCTGAAAACGTTTCATTCTGTGCAAGCGGTCTATACCTCGCCCTATCGGAGGGCAACCAGCACCGCAGAAAAGCTGCATGCGCATTTCGTTGTAGATGAGCGACTCAGAGAGAGGGAGCTTGGAAATCCCAATACGCTCAATGAAGCGTTTTGGAGTCGTCAATACGAGGATTACAATTACAAAAATGACGGCGGCGAGTCATTGAATGAGACCAAAGAAAGAATGACTGCCGTCATGTGCGGGATTCTTTTGGCAATGCAAGATGGGGATACGGTTGCTGTCGTTTCTCACGCCGCAGCCATCTGTGCATATCTTTTAAATTGGTGCACCATCGAAGTGATAGATAAGCAGAAGAAGCGGCGTAAAATTACATATCAGGGGACCATTGTGGTGAATGGCAGCATTGCAGCACCCAGTGCATTTGTTCTTGCATTTGAGAATGAACGGTTGTCCAGGATGAAGTATCTAGACAAAGGAGATTCCTGCAGTCGTTGACACAAACCGCTATCAAGAATGAATTAATATGGGACAGTGTATGGAATAAATTAGCGTCTGTATTGGGGTGACTCGGAAAAATGTGACGCAGTGTGAACAGCAGCTTCATCAGACTCAAGAGAAAACCGAAAAGAAAAAAGGAGAACAAAATATAGAACAGCAGGTATCTTTATGAGAGAACGAATCAAGGCTGCCGTCCTTGACACAAAAGTGTATACCGCAGTATACTATAACAAGATAACCGGAAAGGATGGCGCACCCATGGCCTGTAAATCTCCCAATCTATTGCTGAATTTGGCCTTTCAGGGGGATAGTGCGCCCTTTTGGAAGGTCAAAACTGTGGTTTGATGCACATTTGACTTGAAAATCTGTGTACTATCTCCTTTTACTTGCAGACATCTGTGAGAAAAAGGAGATTTTTATGTCTGTTGCCGGCCAGCAAAAGCATTTGCTTTGTGTCCTCATGGCAGCCTGCAGGCCCCGCGGCCCGCCAGGGTAGGGAGACGCTCGCAATCCCATGAGTGCGGGGCGTACCGTTTCTGTACAAACAGGCCTGCCCATCCCTTTGACGGGGAAAGCAGGCCCCAGCATGAGGTGCATCCGGTTTATGCTTGAAATGATAAAAGAGTTTCGGCTGTTTCGCAGAATCATTTACCACAGAGTTTGGATCAATCTGGGAGACAGTTTGTTTTATGTTGTTATCATGTGGGTTTTATATGATCTTACCAGGGACCCGCTTTATACTTCCATGGGCGGATTTATGTTCTCTCTGTCCGATGTTCTGAATTTCTTTTGCGGTCCAATCATTGACCGTTCTAATCGGGGGCGGCTTCTGGTTGTTTCCAGCGGCATTCAGTTTTTGATTGCGGCAGCGCTGTATCTTCTCTCTGCCAAGGGGTGCTTATCGGTTTGGATGCTGGTGTGCAGCATTCCGTTTTTCAATTTGATGTCCAGAATGACCTATTCCATTCACAATGTCATGGTGCCCGGCATCGTACCAAAAGAGAAGCTGGTGACGGCCAACTCCATTCTGGCTATGACCAGTACAGGAATTGACCTAATGTTCAATGCCATAACGGGTGTGCTGCTGGCCCTGCTGAGCCTGAAGCATATGTTTCTCATCAACAGCTCCATCAATTTGGCGGCCCTTCTTGTGGCGGGAATGGTAGGACGGGGCCTGCCTGCCGGGAGACACCGGTCCGCAAATCAGATAGGGAACAAGACGCCGCCTTTCAGGGAATTCCTGCGGGAGTACCAGAAGGATTTAAAAAGCGGTCTTGTTTTCATTCAAAACAGAGCCATCCTGTCCCTGATGATTCCGCTGATAGGGCTGAATTTGTTGTACGCCATGATGGTGGTCAATCTGCCGGCCTTTTCCTCGGAGGCGTTTGGGGCATCCATTGGATATGGACTGATCCTGACCCTCTTTGCAGCTGGCTCCATCAGCGGAGCCGCTGTCAGCAGCCAGTTGATGAAGCGTTTTCCAGTGGGAAAGCTTTTGCCGGTGTCCTTCTTGTATGGTGGCGCATCCTGGGTCTTGATGGCGCTTGTGGTGGAACGTTTGCCGCTGATGGGCGCAATCCTGATTGTCATGGCGTCCAACGCCTTGGGAATGATCAATATCGTCTTTGGAACGGTTTTTCAGCAATTGCCTCCCAGACAGATGATTGGCCGCGTCAACACCGTTAACCTGAGCTTGATGGCCATTGCATCTCTGGGAGGGTCGCTCCTGGGAGGAGTTGTTGTCCAGAAATTCAATTCCGTTTTTCCTTTCTTGATTTGCGGCCTGGGGTATCTGGCGATCGCTATGACGATGCGGGTCAATCGACTGATTTGTGCTCTGCCCAAAACAGAGGATATGGATGAACAGATTCTATCCGTTGATTAAGGGTTATTGCTCATTGAAAAAACAATCTGCATAAGCGTTTGGATCTTTGATGCAGGAAACGTAAAGCAAAGGCACCTGATTCTGCAACGAGTCAGGTGCCTTTTTGACTGGGTTCTTTAAAAATAGGAAATGGGGAGAGTTTTACCCCCCTACAATGTTTGTATAAGAATCTCCCCCAGCTGCCGCTGCACAATTTCAGTCAAACGATCCAGACGTTCCTGCGGTGCTGGGATATTCGGATGTTGTTCAAAACAAAAGTTCCGCAGATTTTCCAGGTCGCTGCGGATGGCATCGGTCATCAGACCTCTGGCTGTGGCAACAAAATCCACACCCAGCCGAGGAGAACAATGCCGGATGCACCATTCGGCATTGTTCAGCTGGTCATCATCCAGGTCAAACAGCAGGCTTCGGTTGTTATCAAACACCGGGGCCATTTTCTGGATCTGCATGGTGTCGTTCTGATAAAGAATGCCAAAATTGCCGCTGTGGCGGTCAGTGTTCAGGATCAGTGCATCCAGGATGCACATCCGGCGGAAGGCATCACCGCTGCCGATGCTTTCAAAGTAGTGCAGAAAGCCGGAAATGGTTCGGTCTCTGGTCAAAACGGCCGCCTTGGCAAGCCCAAACGTCTCGCTGGTGAAAAGCGGGCATTTGGAGATCAGCGTACCATGATAGAACCCCAGGTCATAGGTCACAGCATCCGGGCAGAGACAGGCTGCCAGCTGGGAAGCCAGATATTCCGAAAGAGGCTCCATGCCGAAGACACCGCCGGTCTTGTAAAGCCAGATGGTATTATCCTCCCGCATCCAGCACTTGGCATATTGGCCATCTGTGCTGAATTCCGGCGAGGTAGAGGAAAAGGAGGAGCTGCTCAGAGAACCATCAAATGCTGCCTCCGAAATCACTTCATTGAACGGGTTACGGTAAAGGGAAACATCATTCCATTTCAGAGAAGAATCTGCACGTTTGACCCAGAAAGTGTCATTCAGGGACAAAGCATGGGTCACATCCAGGTAACCGTCCAGTTCCTGACACCCATATTGCCGGAGCAGTTCGGCGATATGGGCCCGGTGCTTGGGTGCTTTCCGGCGTTCCAGAAAATCGGTCAGGTTGGTATAGCCAAAAGGCCGCTGCCCTGTGTGCCACACTTCTTCCTGGGCGGTGACTTCCAGGTATTCATTTCGTTCGCACCGGAATTCAAGCCAGATGGCATCCTTATTAAGAAGAAGATAGCGCATCCAGAGCACTCCTTTCATCTAGGGAAAATCTTTATAAGAATATTATAGCATAGTCGCTGGCGCTCCTGTGGTATAGGGTAGGCGCTTTGCGCCGATGAAAAGCAATATCCTTTGGGATATTATACCATAACGAAAGCCCTTTCTGCCAAGGAAAAGGGCTTTTTTGTTTGGACTTTTTTGAAGGAGGAATTAAGATATGGAAGAATCAAAGCAGTTCACCACATCACCGCAGACAACCCCCGCAGGCACTTTCAGCGTAAAGATTGAAAATACCACCTATGTGGTAGGAATTCACTTCAGCCAGACCGAAAAAGACACTTTGGAGGACAAAATGAAGCGTTTGATGCTGGATGATGTTAAAACCGCCAATTTTTGAGACAAAAATTCGGAAGATATTCCCTCTGAATATCTTGACAACGTACTCCCCAAGGGCACCAGCGTCCTTGAGGCCGGCACTGCGTTTGTGAAGAAAGGTTATCGCATCAAGATCTTTAACACCATCAACTTTGGCAAGTCGATGTATTACAACTCCTTCCACTATATCCACGGAGAAAAGAACATCTTGAAGCTGGTAGCAACCCTCATGACCAATACCAGAGGAGAGTGAAAAGGTGCGATCCTTTCCGGGTCAAAGCAGAAAAGCTCTTGCTTACGTCGTTAATCGCCTGTATCTACTATGAAACCCTAGAGGAAGAACAAAACTTCGCCACACTTTTGGAATTCCTGGATGTTCCGAAGTCTGAAAAGTACCGGAACGCACTGAAAGCCTGTGAGAAGATTATGGATCGGCTGGCCGAAAGGCTAAGTAAAGAAGATTATGATTTGGTGGAAGAACTCCAGGACCAGGTTTCCATCGCCCAGAGCGAAGAGAACGAGTGCCACTTCAAGGTTGGCTTCTCGGCAGGGCTGCTGGTTCAGCAGGAGATGATAGAGCAAGTAAAAAAGATAGATGACAAATAGACAGAAAAAAACGGCAGTTTGTTTGTGATACGTACGTCTCTAAACCGGCAAGGTGACCTGTTCGAGTTTCAGGGTCAACCTTCAGGCGGGACTACAACAGGATATGAGAAAAACAAAGCCCGCGCCCCAGGAGAGCTTCTCTCCAGGACGCGGGCTGTTTGGTTCAAGGGTTTAGTTTGCTTTGGATGCGTTCTGCTCCAGCAGGTCGATCAGCTGGTCGCAGACGATTTTCAAAGTCTCGGCGCTCATCAGCTGGTCCTCGGCGTGCATCACCAGGAACATGTACTGCAAATCCTCCACACCGACTTTGGCGTTCACCAGGTCGGCGTGAGCATGGTGGCCGTTGATGAAAATCTTTTCGCCTTCTGCCACCAGGTTGTGGGCCTCCTCAAAGTTGCCGGCTTTGGCGGCTTCCACTGCCTCCACATACATGGAGCGGGCGGTGCCCACGTTGGTGATGATCTCCAGCGACATCTCTTCCAGGTCGATCTTCTTTTCTTCTGCCATGGCTCAGTCCCCCAGTTTCTGTTTCACGAAGTTGATGACGGCCTTGCCGTCCAGCATGCCGTAGGCCCGCATGTCGATGACCTCCACGATCTTGCCGGGCAGCAGGCCCCGGACTTTGTTCAAGTTGAAGCGGATCTGGGGTCCCAGCAGGATGATGTCGGCGTCGGGGCCGTAGGTGGTGGCCTCTGAGACCGAGTAGGCTGCGATCTTGCAGTCGTAGTTCATGGCCTTGGCGGCTTCTTCCATCTTTTTGACCATGACGCTGGTGGACATGCCGGCAGAGCAGAACAGAACGATGTTTCTCATGATTTAAACCTCCTCAAATAAGCTGGCGCCGTTGGTGGCGATCACGTTCTTGTAATAGTCGAAAGATTTCTTTTTGCTGCGTTTCAGGGTACCGTGGCCCTCGTCGTCCCGGTCCACATACACAAAGCCGTAGCGTTTGGACATCTGAGCGGTGCCAGCGGACACGATGTCCAGCGGGCCCCAGTAGGTGTAGCCCATGATCTCGCAGCCGTCCTGGATGGCCTCGTATACCGCCTGCAAGTGGCGCTTGAGATAGTCGATCCGGTAATCGTCATCGATGGAGCCGTCGGGGTTCACCTCATCGTAGGTGCCCATGCCGTTTTCGGCGATCAGCAGGGGCTTGTGGAACAGGTCGGTGATTTCGTTGCAGACGTACCGCAGGCCCATGGGGTCGATCTGCCAGCCGAAGGCGGTCCGCTCCAAATAGGGGTTGGGGTCGGAGATGAAGCCGCCGGTGTCGCTGCCGGTTTGTTTGCCATCCTCGTAGGTGTTGCTGCGGTAGTAGCTGAAGGAGATGAAGTCCACCGTGTTGGCAGCCATCACTTCAAAATCCTCGGGCCGGGTTTCCAGATGAACATCGTTTTCACGCCAAGTGCGCTGAATGTACCGGGGATACCGGCCGTTGACCTGGACGTCCATGAAGAAGTATTTGCGGCGGCGGCCTCGGTAGGCGCCAAAGACGTCCACCGGGTTGCAGGTGGCGGGGTAGAGGGTGCTGGAGTTCACCATGCAGCCGTATTTGCAGCTGGGGTCGATGGAACGCAGCAGGGCAATGGACCGGGCGGTGGCCACAAACATGTGGTGGGAAGCCTGGTACATGGCCTGGGCCTTGTTCTCTCCCTCGTCGATCCGGATGCCGCCGGCCACGAAATAAAAGTCCAGGACGTTGTTCATCTCGTTGAAGGACAGCCAGTATTTGACCCGATCGTGGTACCGCTCAAAGACGGCCTTGCAGTAGTTCAGGTAGAAATCGATGGTCTTCCGATTGCGCCAGCCGCCGTAGTGATCCACCAAATACAGGGGGGTCTCGTAGTGGGAGAGGGTGACGATGGGCTGGATGCCGTATTTCTGCATCTCGTTGAAGATGTCGTCGTAGAACTGCAGCCCTTCCTCGCTGGGCTGGGCCTCGTCCCCGTGGGGGAAGATGCGGCTCCAGGCAATGGACAGCCGGAAGCAGTTGAAGCCCATTTCGGCCATCAGGGCGATGTCCTCTTTGTAGTGGTGGTAACAGTCTACCGCAACGGTGTGAGGATAGTATTTGCCCGGCTCCTGGACCTCGTCATAGGGGCCGCGGACCCCGTGGGGGGCCATGTCCGATACGCAGAGACCCCGGCCTTCAGCGCCTTCACACTGGTTGGCGGCTACAGCGCCGCCCCACAAGAATCCTTCCGGAAAACATTTTTTCTCAGTCATAGCAGTCTCCTTTTATTCCTGCTCCGCCTGGAATGCCTGGGCATCCTGTTTGCGGAAGAAGGGGTAATAGCCGAGGAACGACACCACAATGATGGCGATTTGGAGCACGGCGCCACGCCAGCCTCCCAGGATGAAGCCGCTGATAATGGGCGGGGTGGTCCAGGGTACCTCAATGGCAGCAAAGGGGCGGACAAGGCCGAAGTAGCAGGAGAAATAGGTCATCAGGGCTGAAGCAATGGGCACCAGAAAGACGGGGATCGCCATGCCGAAATTCAGCACGATGGGGAAACCGAACAGAACCGGCTCGTTGACGTTGAAAAGGGTAGGCACCAGAGCCAGACGGCCCAGGCTGCGGTACTGTTTGGACTTGGCGCAGAAGCACATGGCCAGCACCAGGCCGATGGTGCAGCAGGCGCCCGACATGGTGACGAAGTTGGAACGGGTCTGATAGGTGACCATGTAGGCGCCGTTGGCGGCGGTCAGGGCCACGCCGGCGTCCAGCAAGGCCTGGTTGGCCAGGCCGTTGGCCCGGAGGATGGGGTTGGCAATGGAGTTGACCACTGAACTGTGGATGCCGAACATCCAGAACAGGGACAGCAGAACCGTAAGGATCAGCAGGCCGGGCAGGGAACCCAGACCGCCCTGGAGGGGCACCTGCAGCAGGCTGACCAGAATCTCAGCCAGGGAAGCGTGGGCTGCAAAGCGGAGCACTGCGCAGACCACAAAGGCTGCCAGAATCGAGAGGAAACCGGGGATCAGGGCGCTGAAGGTGTCCGAAACGCCTTTGGGGACGCTTTCGGGCATCTTGATCCGCCAGCCCTTGGCCAGCACCGAGGTGTAAATCCAGCCGGTGACCAGGGCCACAATGATGGCGGTGGCCATGCCGCTGCCGCCCGACCAGGTTTTGGAGATGACGTTATTTACGGTGACTTCTCCGCTGGTGACCGAGGAGGGAATCAAAGCCAGGAAGTTCACCAGGGAGATCAGGCCGCAGGCGAAGGGCTCTACACCTTTCAGCTTGGCGTACTGGTAACCGATGCTGGCTGCCGATGCCATGGCGATAATGTCGAAGGTGTTGCCGGAAATCTGGGTGAAGGGATATTTCCAGTCGGGACCCATCAGGCCGGTCATGATCGCGTCCCAGTTACTGAGAGGGAACGAGGAGATCAGCAGGAAGATAGAGCCCAGCATGGTCAGGGGAAGGGTGGCGATGACACCGTTTTTCAGCGCATTGATGGCCGTTGTGGAAGCGAAGCGGCCGATCCACTCTTCCAGCTTGGAGCGGATGGTTTCCAGGGCGTTCATGTATATACCTCCAAAAAGTTATTTCCTTTGTCAGCGCGCTTTTGTTTAGGTTGGCATGAGTATAGCAGAGAAAAAGAAAGATGTCCCGTGTTTTCCATACAAAGAAAGCAGTTCCAGATTCTGGAACTGCTTTCTTGAAATGCACTCGTGTTCTTGTGTGGGAAACAGAGAAAGTCTTATGTCTGCTCCTGCGCCTGGGCCTCGGCCCGGCGCAGGCTCAACAGCCGGCTGTAATGCATTACTGCCAGATTGGCAAAAATCTGCAGGGAAGTGGGCTGACTGGCGGTGTTGCTGTCGGAGGGGACAATGTACACCTTATCATAGGGCACGCATTTTTTCAGCCGCTGGTTGTTGGTGATGAGGACCAGGTAGGGCCGGTTTTTGGACTGGTAATCAAAGTACCGGGAAAAATCCTGGAAATACCGTCCGCCCGAGGAGATGATGATGACCATGGCCTCTTTCCCGGAATCCAGGATGAAATCTTCCTGCTGGGACATCATGATAAAGCTGGAAACATGCTTGCCCAGAGAGGCCAGTTCGAACTGGAAGTTCATGGCCACCGAATAGGACTGCATTTGGCCGAAAATCCCGATTTTGTCATATCGGTCCAGCAGACCGGCCAGCTCGGTGAGAATGTCGGTGGTGGCGTAAGCCCGGACCTGTTCGATGCAGCGGTTCATCTGGTCCAGGTAGGCTCCGGCCATGGCATCCACCGGCAGGTCCAGATATTCGTCAAACCGCTTGTAGGTGCGCATCTGGACATATTTGATGCTCTGGCTCATGGCCAGAAAATCCGCATAGCCGATCCGCCGGCAAAACCGACTCACCGAGGATTTGGAGACAAAGCAGGCGTCCGCCACATCCTGAATTCCGAAGTGCTCTTTCTTATAAATGTTTTCGATCAGATAGTTGGCGATGCGGTAGTCCGATGAGTCGGGCTCGCTGGCATTGAGGACGGCGTACAGGGCGTGACGAAGTTTTTTCATGGGGCCTCCTCCGGTCAAAACATACATGCGATATTTGTAATGATAGCATACCTGCCGACTGTTTACAAGGCGAGGCAAAAGAACCGGAAGGGGAATAGAAAAGGGAAACAATGACTTGTCGAGTTTGAGTTCGACCTGTTTTTGCTGCAAAGCAATAGCAGTCCGATCGAGTCATCAGAATGAGAAGAGGAATGCCTATGAACGAAAAACTGGACCGCATGAAAGACCAAAATGAAAAAGCCAAACAGAAGCTCCGCTACTGCCAACACCAGGAGAAAATGCTGGAACACCGGATGCCGGAACTCACCCGCAAGGCCCGCACCCATCGCCTCTGCACCCGCGGCGGGATGCCGGAAAGCTTTCTGATCTGTCCGGGAGAGCTGACCAATGACCAAATAAACTGTGATCGGCTGATGCATGGAACAAATCGGAACCTGCCAGAATGAAACAAAAACGGCGACAGGGACTCAACAGAAAGTCCTCCCTGCCGCTTTTTTGTGTCATTGGCTGGAACGCTTTAGAACAAACTCCTGGACAGGGCTGCCGAATTCCTCGGTCAGCCTGCCTTCCGAAAAGCCCAGCTGTTTGTAGAAGGCTCGTGCCGCGACTCCGTTGGGATCGTCTTTACGATAAGTGGTGACAGTAATATCTCGCTCTTCCTCCATGAAAGGCAGCATGAATTGGAACATCTTCCGGGCAATGTGCTGTCTCCGGCAGGATGGGTCCACCGCTAGAAAGCAGAGCATGCTGTTTTCCCTGAAAAACAGCAGCGCACCCACGATCTGCCCGGCCTCTGCCGCGCAGATGGCAGAGGCTTGTCTGATAAAATCCAGAACGGTAGCTTTGTGTTCTTCCATGGCCTTGTCCGTTTCCAGTCCTGGAAACTGCTCTCGTACCTGCTCTACCAAAGCCATCCAGGGGCCAATATCCTGGGGCTGTGCCAGTCTGATTTCCATGTTGGTGTCCTCCTGCTATGTTGGCTGGGTAAAGTCCCGCACCATCAGATACTCATTCCCTCGCGTCTCAACCATTTTGAATCCTGCTCTTTGGTACAAACGAAGGGCGGGATTTTCTGTCTGGACCGAAAGGGAGACTCGTTGATATCCCTGTTTTTGCAATAAGACCAGCAGACCGTCCAGCAGCCGGGTCCCGATGCCCTGCCCGCGGCAGTCCGGGAGCAGGGAAAGGGCCAGGGAAGGGGTATGGTCGTCGATATGACCGTAGTCTTCCATAATACGGCTCCAGGCTGCCCCTGCCACTTTGCCGTCCACCTCAGCCACAAGGCAGAAATCGCCGGGCCGTGTGCCGAAGTCCTCGATATAGACCCGCAGTTCCGGTAAATCCACCACCGTTCGGGGCGGCGGCTCTGTACCCGCTGGCAGATAAATAGCTTGATAGAGAAATTCCCGGAGCAGCCCTATTTCATCCGGGCGCATCCTGCGGATGTGGACGGAACCTTGTTTCATAGCCCAATCCTCCTGACCGGCTGCCGTATCACTGTTTTCAGCCGCTCCGGGCTGCACCGGCGCACGTCGCTGAGGTAAATCTCGTGGTGAAAGCGGCCTTCCACGAAGTCCGCCTCATACCCCTGAGCCCTGGTATATTCGTTCATGGCCGCCACTGTGGCGGGCTCGGCGTCGTAGGGGCCAATGTGCATGCACTGGACGCAAAGACCTTCCCCCCAGGAGAAAAACTCCACCTTGGAGAAATCCTGCTGCTTCTTTTCGGTGGCCTCCCGGATGGCCCAGTCAAAGGCCTCGCGGGTCACAAACTCAGGCAGCCGGATGAGGGAAATCCACTGAAAATCCTGCTTGCGGGTGTAGTCTACGCCCCGGGTGTTTTCCTGCCACCAGAGCCCCTCCAGGGGAGGCACCACATAGTCGAAATAGCCCTCCAGCTGATGCTGGCCCTTCCTGCTCATTTTGATGGTGAAGGCCACGGCGTACAGCATCCCCAAAGCCTGTTTGTAGGCGCCGTCTTCCTGGTTGGGGTCGCCCTGGCCCCGCACTGCCAGGAAATTCATGGCGGGCACCGTGACAATACCGGGCGTTTTGGGCGGCAGATAAAATTCCTTGTACTCTTTCTTGTAATCAAAGGGCATTGGATGGCACTCCTTTCCAATTTTCCAGCCGGGCGGATACCGAGGCCCGGAACGCTTCATCCGACAAAGCCGGGTCCCGCACCTGTTCCCACAGAGCGCAGGGAAGATGCGGGCAGCCTCCGCAGCCAGTGCGGTGGTTTTTGTGGACGGCACAGGCATAGAGGGGGCAGGCTTTCCCGGCGGGAGCGTGAAAAACACGTCCATTGCACTGGTTGCAGCCAGGGCATTCCTTGGAATGGAGGGGACAGGCGGCACATTTCAGCCCGCAGGCGGTCAGCCCCAGCGCCGCCCGGCGGGCCTTTTTGCTTTGTCCCGCCAGCACCAGGCCATAGGACTGGTTCAGCATGTCGCGCAGCAGAGAGTCCGGCACTGCACCGTCAGGTCGCACCGAAACCCAGCATCGCTTGTCGGAATAATAGCCGGGGAGGATGTCCGGATACTGCCCCCGGAGGAATTCCGATTCCATGGGGTCCAGCTTAAGGTTGATGTAATAGGGCTTGCCGGCATCGTCCAGACAGAGGGCCGCAAACATTTTGCCGCCGATGTGGTAGCGAATCCAGTTCCATACCGGCTGAAAATCCTTGGTGACGCCCCGCTTGTTCAAAAGATATTCGTCCAGCCACAGATAACGCATCGGTCAAACCTCCTTTTGGTAGCGCTGGGCCAGCCGCTGGGTCAACTGGCCCAGCCGGTCCCGCAGCTGGGCCGGTTCGGTCAGTTCGGCGCCCTCCCCAAAGGTTAAAACCCAGCTGAGAACGCTGTCCGCATCGGGAAAACTGTGATGGAACCGGAGCCGGCCGTCCGGCTCCACCGTGAAGCTGTCAGCTCCGTATTCCTCCACCAGCCGCCAGCGGCAGGCCGGATCAAACAGGACCGTAACCTGATAGTTGGCGGGGAAAACCCGGTCCGGCGTCAGATCCGGCAGAGGAGCCGCCCGAGGCACAAACGCCTGGCCAGCGATCAGCCCGGTCATACGGTTGAGCTTGAACAGACGGAAGTCCTCCCGGGTCTGACACCATCCCCAGACGTACCATGCAGACCACTGAAACACCAGATCATAGGGCTCGATGACCCGCACCGATTCCCCCTTGGGCGAAAAATAAGTAAAGCGCAGGGTGTGGTGCTGCTGGATGGCGGACTGAATGGATTCGATTTTGGGGGCCAGGCTGGTCTTGTACCAGGAGGAAAGATCAATCAGGATGTGAGAACCCCGCCCGCCGGCGCCGGCCGAAAGTTTTTCCATCAGCTGGGCATAGCGGCGGGTGCCGCTGACGCTGTCCAGACTTTGCAGCCCCGCCAGAATGGCCTGCATCTCGGGGGTGGTGAGGACGGTTCGGTCCACCCGGTACCCCTCCAGAATCGAAATCCCGCCGCCGGTGCCCTGAGCGGTGGCGATGGGAATCCCGGCCTGGCACAGGGATTCGATGTCCCGCTGGATGGTCCGGCGGGACACCTCAAACTGTTCCGCTAACTCGGGCGCGGTGACCTTTTCCCGCTGGAGCAGGATGGACAGGATGCCGATGAGACGCTCTGTTTTCATGGGCTGCGCCGCCTTTCCGCTTTTTCTGTATTATACCGTGTCCGCCAAAGCGGACAAAAACCAATCCGCGCGACGCGTGCACTACTGGGTCAAATAGCTGCTTTTGCAGCTATTATACCGTGTCCGCCAAAGCGGACAAAAACCAATCCGTGCGACGCGCGCACTACTGGGTCAAATAGCTGCTTTTGCAGCTATTATACCACAGGGGCGCGACAGCTGTCTGTCATGTTTCGCTTCTTTTTGTACATCAAAATTGGATCGGGTTCAGCCGAAGGGGCCTGAGCAAAGCAGGGATGCGTCGTGAACCAATGGCCTATATACATAGACTTGCCGTCGGGATTCCCTCAGAATAGATTCTGCTCTCTATCACTGCCGCCGAAAGGCTCGGGAAATCAGAGGGAGCGCTGCACCTGCATGGAGGACCTGAATCCCGATAGAACCTCTTATAAAGATTAAGTATTTTGGAAAGTCTCTGTTTCTGTGCTATAATAAGAAAAAGTTCTTTGGTACAGGAGGAAAACCCATGCTGCGGCAGATTCAGTATTTTCAGGCTGTGGTGCGGAACGACAGTTTTTCCAGGGCGGCGGAGGAATGCCATATCTCCCAGTCTGCCATCTCCCAGCAAGTCCAGGCACTGGAACGGGAGTTGGGCTTTCTTTTGCTGGAACGCAAAAACCGCAAATTCACCCTTACCCCGGCGGGAGCGTATTTCTATCAAAAAAGCCTGATTCTGGTGGCCGACTATGAGCGGATTTGCCGGGAGTCCCTCCGGATCGCCCGTGGTAAAAATGCCTGCCTTCGGGTCGGATACCTGCGCAGTTACAGCGGCCGGGAGTTCTATCGTGCCGTGGAGCAGTTCGCCCAAAAATACCCGGACGTGGAGCTCGAAATCCACCACGGGAACCACGAAGAACTCTATCGAATGCTCCAGGAAGAGCAGGTGGATCTTGCCCTGAATGACCAGCGCCGGGCCTTCTCAGATACCTTTGTGAACCTGATCCTGACCACCGCGGACAGCGCGGTGGAACTGTCCGCCCACAGCCCTCTGGCGGCCTTGAAAGAGATCGAGCCCGGGGAGCTGAAGAATCTGCCTTGTATCCTGGTGGCCTCCAAAGAACAACAGGAGACCGAGCGGGAATATTACCGGGACATCGTGGGTTTTCAGGGAGAGTTTCTCTGTGCCGAGACGCTGGAGGCTGCCCGTCTGCTGACCATCAGCGGCCGGGGATTTCTCCCGGTGGAGGGCAGCGGCGGGGCGGACAATGCGGACAGCGGTCTGGTCCGAATCCCTCTGGTGCGCGGGGGAGAGCAGATCACCCGCAATTACTGCGCCTTCTGGAAAAAGGACAATTCCGGCTACTATGTGGAGACCTTCGCCGAAATTCTGAAACAGCAATACAAAACCGCTGAATGAACAAAATCAGTACCAAAAGATCATTCCGAAGATTCGGGATGATCTTTTTATATTAGAAAAACTTATCAACTGTTTCTGAAAGCAAAATTGATTCCCGGGCCAGCAGACTCTATAATGAAGGCGTAAAGAAAAGACCTTGGACCGGCGTTCACAAAAACTGAGATTCCGGTCAGTGCATTCAAAAGAAAGGGAGAAACAATGGCGAAACTGATTGTGTTTTATTCCCGGGCCGGCGAAAACTATTTTGGCGGCCAATACCGCTGGGTTACAGTGGGCAACACCGAGAAGGCAGCTCAAATGATTGCAGAAGTGGTGGGCGGGGAGCTGTTCAAAATTCAGCAAAAAGTTCCCTATGCAGAGGATTACGAGACTTGTATCCGGCAGGCAAAGGCCGATCAGCAGATCCATGCCCGACCGGAGCTGGAAACGCTTCCGGGAAGCCTTGAGGGGTACGACGAGATTTATCTGGGTTACCCCAATTATTGGGGGGATTTGCCCATGGCGGTCTACTCTTTCCTGGAAGCATTTGACTGGACGGGCAAAACCATTCGCCACTTCTGTACCCATGAGGGCAGCGGCCTGAGCGGAACCGAGCGGAAGATCGCGCTGGCGGCCAAAGGGGCGAACGTGGCCCCGGGGCTGGCTATTCTGGGCAGCCGGGTGGAGCAAGCCGGGGAAGAAATCAAGCGATGGGCCATGGCGCGCTGAGGCGGGAAAGTTTGTAAGGTTGAAAAGGAGGAACGCAGAATGAAACAGCAAGTGATGCTGTGGGCTGGGGCTGGCCAGATCGGCATGGCCATTGCACGTCGGATGGGATATGGCAAAAAGATCCTGGTGGGAGATAAAAAACTGGAAAATACACAGACTATCGCCAAAATAATGAACGGTGCCGGCTATGATGTAACCCCCATGGAGATGGACCTCTCCAGCCGTACATCCATTCAAAAGATGATCGCCCGGGCGCAGCAGATGGGCGAGATCACCATGCTGGTGAATGCGGCGGGAGTTTCCCCCAGCCAGGCCCCCATTGAAGCCATTTTGAAGGTGGATCTTTACGGTACAGCTGTTTTGCTGGAAGAAGTGGGCAAAGTGATTGCCCCTGGCGGTGTAGGTGTGACCATTTCCAGCCAGTCTGGTCGCCGGATGCCGGCTCTTACTCCCGAGGAGGACGAACAGCTGGCCTGCACTCCTGCCGAGCACCTGCTGGAACTGCCCCTGCTTCAGCTCGAAAATATCCAGGACACGCTCCACGCCTATCAGCTGGCCAAACGGTGTAACGAAAAGCGGGTGATGGCGGAATCGGTGAAGTGGGGGAGTCGGGGCGCACGGATCAACTCCATCTCGCCGGGGATCATCGTCACTCCGCTGGCCATCGACGAGTTCAACGGCCCCCGCGGGGATTTTTATAAGAATATGTTCGCCAAATGCCCCGCCGGCCGCCCCGGCACCGCCGACGAGGTGGCCAATGTGGCGGAACTGCTGATGAGCGACAAGGGCGCTTTCATCACCGGCGCAGACTTTCTCGTCGACGGCGGCGCTACCGCATCCTATTTTTATGGCCCGCTGAAGCCTTGAGGGACTATGCAGCAGGATCTATGTGTGCCGCCTGTTTGTGAAACAGCCGGTTGCGTAAAACGACCCCAAATAAAATAACGACATGGAAAAGCACCCGATTCGGAATGAGTCAGGTGCTTTTTTGTTTGGACTTCTTCAATGAGGAATGCAGACATGGAGCAGGCAGCACAGACCTTGACTGCCTCGCAGATACTTTTACCCGACAGGAAACCGCTGCACAGCGTAAAAATGTTCCATTTTCACAGCGAAAGAGACAATTGCTCCTGTCGGAACCAGCCCGAAATGCCAACTTTATTTTGTGCAGGAAAAGCATCTGTTTGCTGCAATGCCCTTGAAAAATACATGATTTTAGGGTATTCTTGACAAAAAAGAATGGCGTTTTGGTGAACAAGTTTAAACAATTATCACAGATGGCCGGAACGTGGAACGGACAGGAGAGGATAAAAGAGAGAAATGGGTGTGGATGAACAGGCCGGGTGAAACCGGCCTGTACGCTGTAGGCTTCCATGGCAAATGAAAAGGAGCGGTCATCATGGAATCGAAGGAATCGAAAAAGCAATTTTACCTCAAATGGCCCTGGGACTGGGTGGTCTACGTCCTTTTGGTGGTTGTTTTGAGGATCTTTGCCATTCCGTTCATCTACCTGATTATGCGGTGGAACAAAAAGCACCGGCCCGATGTGCCGGAGGAAGGCTTTTGCGTTCAGCAGACCCGAAGGCAAATTTCCAAACTGTGGATGTCGCTGGTATTTCTTGTGGTGGCTCTGTGCGGCGGAGCGGTGTTTGTCGCGGGCCTGCTGACTTATGAGCGCACCTGGGAAGAATATGCGATGATGGCCGGTGGCGCGGTGGTAGGGCTTGGCTCGCTGGCTCTGGCCATTTATGTGGGCTATACGTCCCTGCGGGATGTCTTTTGCCCCGAGAAGAGCACGCTGGCCCAGTCCATCCGGTCCCAGATGCCTTACCCGGAGGAGGCGCCCAGCGCCCGGGAAATGTTCGCCATGGTGGACAAGGATATCCAGGAAAACGGCAAATGGTTCGACAAAGTGGCTGTGGGCAAAGAATGGGTCTTGGGAGAGCAGGCCTCTTATATACCCCGCATTCGGGCGGTGTTCCCGCGGGATGAGATTGTGCACCGCCATGCAGGCGGCCGCGTCCAGACCAGCCGAATCGTGGAGCTGTGGATTATGGATGACCGGCATCAGGTCCAGTCCACTACACTGAAAGATTACCGAGAACTGCAGCCCCTGGTGGATTGCATCCAGCTGCGGGCGCCCGACGCTCTGATCCTGCCCTACAGTGAGTTCGACAGGTACAACTTCATGGAGGATGAGGAGTGGCAAAAGGTGCTGCAGGACTTCCGCCTGCGGGATGGCCGGCGGAAAGCCAGCCAGCCCCGCACGGAATCGCAGCCAGCCCAGAACATGGTCCTCACCCGGGCGGACGGTACAGTCACATCCCGGCTGTCGATGGAAGTTCTTTCCCAGATGCTGGAGGAGTGCCTGCAGGCCCCGGAAGAAACCTTTTTCCTGACGCCGTCCCGCCCCATCCAGGGGGAGAAGGGCGCGTACATGGAGCTTTTGTGCTCGGCGGGTACGGCGCTGGAAGGCAAAGTCCGGATGCTGTTGGTGGAAGCCCCGGCGCAGCAGGGCAGCCAGCCGGAAAATGGCCTGCATGGCATGGTGAACCCGGAGGAAGCAGAAAAAGTCCTTGCGGCCTGGCTGGGCGGAAAGATGCCGGATACAACAGGCTGGACCCAGGTTCAGCTGAGGATGGAGCAGCAGGAGAACCCGCAGGAACTCCGGCCGCCCAAACTGTCCCTGGTCTCCCGCCGCGGCGTCAGCCAGAACCACGAAAACTTCACCCTGGAGGACGTCCAGGTGGCGGCAGACGGCATGGTGGACGGCAGCTACCAGCAGGTGGATTTGACCCTGCCCGGCGGGTGGCTCTGGATGCGTCTGGTGGCGGGGAATGCCGATGACGGGCGCTGCACCGTTCTGGTGACCCGCGCAGACCCGGACACGCTGCGCCTGTTCAAAATCAAGACCACCCCGCGGAAGGCGGCCGCCTGGCTGATGGACTTTGCCCGTGGGCAGTTCCGGCCGGATTGGAGCCAGTGGGAAGATATCACCAAAGAAGTAGAAAATCAGTAACGGAGGAATCAAAAATGGGCAAGTTTTTCAGTGACGCAGTGGAGACGGCGCTCCAGTACATCTACTACCAGGAGCGGCAGGGAAAAGGCTGGGAGGGCCTGGAGCTTCTGCAGCAGGCTTCTGCCGCCGGAGATGGCGACGCCAGCTGCATTTTGGCCCGGTGCCTGTGCGGCCCCCAGTATGTGTGGCAGGGCCATGGTTTCCCGGAGGATGACGAAAAGGCCACTCTGCTGTACCACAAAGGCGTGGAAGAGGGCAGCGCCCTGGCGGCGCTGATCTGCCTGCGCACCGGAGATATGACCCCCTCGCTGGAAAAGAAGATGCCCTTTGCCAGCCTGCAGGAGGCCTTCAATGTGGTTCTGGAAAAGGCCAAAGGGGGCGAGCCCTTCTGCCAGTTCGTAATCGGCAACGTGTATTTCTGGGGCGATTACATCCGGATCGAAAACAAGGGTCCCGACGCCTTCCCCGACATGGGAGCCTTCCGCGATTACGTGGTCGAGAACATCCCCAAGTGCGAGGATTGGTTCATCAAGGCCTATAAGAATGGCGTCTATGCCGCGGGCGACAACCTGCATCATTTCTATGAGGCAGGCGAGGAGGGTCTGATCCCGCCGCAGCCCGAGAAGGCCAAGGGCCTCTATCGCATCGGCGCGGAAATGGGCCACCCCATCCACCAGTTCTATTGGGGCAACGAGCTGAACGATGCCGGCCAGAAGCAGGAGGCCCTCCACTGGTATCAGGAGGCGGTCGCCGGAGGCGAGATGCGGGCACTGTACCAGATCGGCTGCCTCTATGAAGAGGGCGAGGCCGTACCCCAGGATTACGCCAAGGCAGCCCAGTGCTATGAGACCACACTGAACCTGGATGGGTATTCCATCGGCAGCCACAACCGCCTGGGCGCAATGTACTTCAACGGCAAAGGCGTCCCCCAGGACTATGCCAAGGCTTTCCAGCTGCTGAGCTGGGCCTACAATCAGGACAACCGCTGGGGTGTGTTCTATCTGGGCAAGTGCTGCTTCTATGGCCTGGGCACCCAGCAGGACTATGCCCGCGCCCGCACCTATCTGGAAGAAATGACATGGGAAAACAAAGAGGCCAATTATATGCTGGGCTATATCTACGCCCGGGGCCTGGGTGTTCCGGCGGACATCAAAAAGGGCGTGGCTCTGCTGCAGAAGGCCGGCGACCGCGCCGACGCGAAAGAGGAGCTGCTGCGCTACCGCAAGACCCTCTTTGGCAAGTGGGTGGTGCGCTGAGACAAGCGGTACGGAGAAACGGTAAAAAGGCCCGGCCCGCCGCATCATAACAAACACAAAGGGCTGCCGGGTGAATCATCGGGCAGCCCTTTTCCGTTTCAAGACAGACCCGAAACATCAGCTGAGACAGGAGACCCCGATATGGACACAGCAAAGCGTGAAGAAAAGATCCGCCTTTGGTTTTCGATGTGGCTGCGGCAGCAGGACCTGGGCATCCGGGAACTGTTTGCCCCGGACGCAGTCTATACCGAGAGCTGGGGACCGCAGTATCACGGCTGCGAAGCGATTCTGCATTGGTTTCAGGAATGGAACACCCGGGGCACGGTGCTGGAATGGGAGATCCGACAGTTCTTCCACAAAGACGGCCAGACAGTGGTGGAGTGGTATTTCCGGAACCAGATGCAGGACGGGCGGGTGGAAGCCTTTGATGGCGTCACCCTGGTGGTGTGGAACGCCGCCGGTCAAATTAAGTCTTTGAAGGAGTTCGGGTGCAACTGCGACACCTATGACCCCTACCAGAACGGGCCCATGCCGCACTTCCGGGATGAAGCAGCCCGGTGGTTTTGACGTGCTTGTGTGAGGCCACGGCCGGTTCCTGAAGCCAATCCCACAAAACAATCCGCTGATTCTTTGCTTTTGGGCAGGGAATGGCGGATTTCTTTTTGGAAGGGGGCCAGATACATGTCCGGTGGAGGCTGCTCCCGGCATGGATGCCCTTATAAATGGAACCTTTCCGGCGGCAGGAAGCTGCCCGGTGCAATGTACTCCAGCGACCTTGACAGGGGATGGGCTTTGTACTATCCTATAATTAACGATTAAGTTAATTGTTAATCGTAATGAGACGGAAAGGGAGGAATGAGCTTTGAGCTTACAGCATACATTGAAGGCGCTGGCGGACCCAATCCGACGGGAGATCCTGAACCTGCTGAAAGGCGGACGGCTTTCGGCCGGAGAAATAGCCGATCATTTCCCGGTGACGGCGGCGTCCATTTCGCGGCACCTGTCGGTGCTCAAGGACGCGGACCTGATCCGCGACCAGCGGGAAGGAAAGTATATCTATTATGAGCTGAACGCCTCGGTGCTGGAGGAGGTCATGCTCTGGATTACGGATTTGAAAGGGGAGTCCGGCCATGAAAAAGATGATCGCGGAGAATAAAGGAAAACTGCTTGTTTCGTCTCTGGTGATTCTTCTGCCCGGCCTGCTGGGCTGGCGGATGGCATGGGAGGCAGTGATTTTTCTGGCAGCCCATTGGCTGTGCCTGCTGCTGGTGTTTGCAGATCGGCGCAACCGGGAGGGCCAGAGCAAAAAAGCAATAGGACTGGTTTTCTGGCTGCTGCCGGTGATTTCGCTGTTGTCGGGGGCGGTGGTGGCAGGCCTCCAGCGCGGGTATAATGGCGCAGATTTCATGATTATTGTGATGAACCTGGGTTTTGGCCTGCTGTTTTTGCTGATCGGCAACTATATGCCCAAGTTCCGCCAGAATGCCACCATCGGAATCCGGGTCAAGTGGACCCTGGAAAATGAAGAAAACTGGAACGTCACCCATCGCTTTGGCGGCAAGGTGTGGGTGGCGGCAGGCCTGGCCTGCATGATAGCGGCTCTGCTGCCCTCTGCGGCGATGGCGGTGGTGTTTACGGCAGCCATTGTGGCGGCGGCCATAGTGCCCTGCGTCTATTCCTATCTCTATTACCGGAAACAGCTCCAGGCAGGTACTGCCGTTCGGATCCAGTCCAGCCCCCGGCAAAAAGTCATCGGGCTGGTGATTCTGGTGGCGGTGGTGGCCTTTGTCGGCTGGGTTCTGTTTGCGGGTAGCCTGAAAGTGAACTATGGGGACACCTCCTTTACCGTGGAGACCGGGTACTGGTCCGACCTCACCGTGGATTATGACTCCATCGAGTCGGTGACTTATCAGCCGGGAGACACCGCCCCCAGCGCAGGGGTGCGCACCTACGGCTTTGGAAACTTCCGGATGCTGATGGGCTCTTTCTCCAACGACGCCTATGGCAATTACACCCGCTACACCTATGCCTCCTGTAAGGACAGCGTGGTGCTCAGCGTCAATGGGGAGACCATTGTTCTGAATGGCCCTGATACCGCCTCCACCCAGGCCCTTTGTGAGGAACTGACGGCACAGCTGGCGGCCCGGTGACCGCGGCCTCATCCCTTGCGCGGCGCGGGAAAATCTGCTATCATAAAGCCAAAAGAAACGCCGAACAGGGGAATGGAGGACGTCCATATGGGATTCATCGCAACGCTGACACTGGTTTTTATTGTGCTGAAATGTCTGGACCTGATTGCCTGGTCCTGGGTGTGGGTGTTCTGCCCGGTGTGGCTGACGGTTCTGCTGGTGGCGGTGCTGTTCCTCCTGATTTTGGTGGGCGGCCGCATCAAGAACGGCAAGTGGTAACCATAGAAACTCCAGCAGGGGGCGAAAGCCCCCTGCTTTTTTGATGCCCCGGCGGGCCGGTCCTATGGCGAAGCCTGCCAAACTATGCTATACTGAATTTGTTGTATACAGCCCTCTGCAATTGCTGCGGAAGGCGGAGTGTAAAGTAAGGAAAGGAGCGCTTTTATGGCGAATCTTTATGCCCTGACCGGGCCCGACCGCATGACCTTGTACTGGGACCTTCCGGTCCAGCCGTCCGAGCGGTATGAAATCTTGTTGGACGGCGTGCCCTGCGGAAGCACCGATAAAACCCATTTCACCCTCCAGGGCCTGACGCCCCGCACCTGCTATGCCGTCGAGGTGCGCCCGGTGGGGAGCATCCAGGTTGTGACAGAGGGAGAAAAGCGGCCTCTGGATGTGACGGCAGAGCCCTGGGGCGCAGTAGGGGACGGCAAAACCGACAACACCGCCGCCCTGCAGCGGGTTCTGGACGCCTGCGGCCTGGAGGAATATGTCTATTTCCCGGCGGGCGTCTATCGCACCGGCGCCCTGTTTGGCCACAGCCATCTGGAAATCTGGCTGGACAAAGACGCCGTCCTCCAGGGGTCTTCCCGGCCGGAGGATTATGAACCCCGCATCCTGAGCCGCTTTGAGGGTACCGAAATGATGTGCTATGCCAGCCTGCTGAACTTCGGCACGCTGGATCATACCGCCGGGCCCAACTGCGAGGATGTCCGCATCTGGGGCGAGGGCACCATCTGCGGCGGCGGATACGATCTGGCCTGGGGGACCATTGCCTCGGAGCGGGAGCGGATGAAAGAGGAACTGGCCGCCATGCAGGACCTGGTCAAGACCTGCGAAAATGAGAACACCATTCCCGGCCGGGTCCGGGGCCGGCTCATCAACCTGAGCAACTGCGCCCATGTGCGGATTTCGGGCCTGACCCTTGCCGACGGCCCCAGCTGGAATGTCCACATGGTTTACAGCCGGGACATTGTCACCGATCACTGCACCTTCCGCTCCAAAGGCATCTGGAATGGCGACGGCTGGGACCCGGATTCCAGCGAGGACTGCACCCTCTTTGGCTGCACCTTCTACACCCAGGACGATTCGGTGGCCATCAAGTCGGGCAAAAACCCCGAGGGAAACCGTATCAACCGTCCCACCCGGGGAATCCGGGTGTTTGACTGCCGCAGCAGCTTTGGCCATGGCATCTGCATTGGCAGCGAGATCAGCGGCGGGATTGAGGATGTCCGGATCTGGGACTGCGACCTGGAGGACTCCCAGTTCGGCGTCATGGTCAAGGGCACCAAAAAGCGGGGCGGCGGCGTGCAGGGCTTGTCGGTGCGGCGCTGCCGTCTGCCCCGGGTGATGGTCTGCCAGGTGGGGTACAACGACGACGGCGTCCCCGGTCCCCATCCGCCGGTGTTCCGGGATTACCTCTTTGAGGACCTGACCCTTACCGGCCTCTATCGGGATGTGGATGGCGACGGCAGCATGAAACCCTGCGCTCCGGTGGAGCTGGCGGGCTTTGATGTGCCGGGCTATGAGCTGGAACAGGTGACCCTCCGCAACCTTTGCCTTGCCGGCTCGGAAACCCGCCAGCTGCTTTTGAAGGACTGCAGGGGCGTGTGTATGGAGAACCTGAATTGCGTCCCTTGAGGGGTGGTCCGCCGGTTTACTTTTCCCGGGAAATCCTTGTGCAAACACGGCTCGGCTTATGAATCGTAAAAAAATCCGTCCAAAAGCCGAAAAAACGGTAGCCTTCTCACAATTTCAACTTTTTTGTGGTGTATAATCAGAGGGCTGGCAGCATCTGCCAAGGCAGGAAATCATGAAATCTCAAGGTAAATTCAAGGTTGAATCAAGATTGCCTCAAGATGAACATGCTATGCTGTTGGTAAATGAAAAGGAGGAATAATACCGTGTTTAAAAAGAAAAAACAACAGGAGGACAAGGACGGCCAGAGCGTTTCGCTCAGCCCGGGGACCGCAGGCGCAGCGCCGGCGGCAAAGGGCGCCAAGCCTTTTCTGAAGCGCAACTGGAAAAAGATCGCCGCAGGCGTCTGTGTGGTGGCTGTGGCGGGAGCCCTTTTCCTGCCCAGGAACAGCGCCAGCAAGACTGCGGCCAATATTTCTTACATCGAGGTGGCGCCGGAACAGCGCAGCATCACCAATGTGTTCAGCGATTCCGGCACCATTACGGCGGCCAATACCTATGAGGTCAAGGCCCTGGTGCGGGGCAAAGTGCTGACCTCCGACTTTGAGGAAGGGGACGTGGTCCAGGCAGGGGATATCCTGTACACCATCGACAGCTCCGATGCGGCCAACAGCGTGGAGCGGGCCCAGCTGTCCCTGAATCAGGCCCAGCGCAACTATGAGGACGCCGTCAACGCCCAGTATGTCCGCACCGATATCGGCGGCACTGTGGTGTCGGTGAAGGCTGCCCCCGGCGACGCCGTCTCGGCCGGGCAGGAGGTGGCGGTGATCCGCGACGACTCCACCGTCCTGCTGACCCTGAATTTCCCGGCTGCGGACGCCGCCGGGTTCAGCGTGGGCCAGACCGCCCAGGTCACCCTGGACGGCACCTATGAGACGGTCACCGGCTCCATCCGCTCGGTGTCCGGCTCGGATACCCTGAGCACCGGCAGCCTGCTGGTCCGCACTGTGGTGATTGCAGTGCCCAACAACGGCAGTTTGACTTCTGCCCAGGCCGCCACCGCCTCGGTGAACGGCGTGGGCGCTCTGGGCTCCGCCCGGTTTGCCTACCAGAAGGAGCAGACCCTGACCGCTTCGGTTTCCGGCACCGTTGCAGCCCTCTGCGTCCAGGAAAATGCCCGGGTGAACAGCGGCGACGCCATTCTGCAGCTCACCAGCGACAGCCTGACCCGCCAGGTGGAGACCGCCTCCGACAACCTCCGCAGCGCGGAGCTGTCGCTGGATGACGCCCAGAACACCATGGACAACTACACCATCACCGCCCCCATCAGCGGCACCATCATCCAGAAGAACATCCAGGCCGGCGAGACGGTGGGCAGCGACAGCTCCACCACCACCAGCCCCATGTGCATCATCCACGACCTGAGCTATCTGGAGCTGACCCTGAACGTGGACGAACTGCAGATCCTCTCCATCAAGGAAGGGCAGTCGGTGTCCATCACCGCCGACGCCGTCCAGAACAAGACCTTTGAAGGCGTGGTGACCAACGTTTCCTCGGCCGGCACCACCACCGCCGGTACCACCACTTATCCCGTCACCATCCGCATTGAGAACTTCGGCGAGCTGCTGCCCGGCATGAACGCCACCGCTGAAATTGTGGTGGCCAGCGTCCAGAACGCTCTGTCCATCCCCAATGCCGCCGTGGTGCGTGGCAATTACGTCCTGGTGACGGCGGACTCGCCCAGCGCGTCCAACGCCGTCAGCGAGATGACCGCCCCCGAGGGCTACGTCTACGTCAAGGTGGAAACCGGCGTCAGCGACAATGACTACATTGCAGTGACCAGCGGCCTGCAGGCCGGCGACACCGTCGCCTATGATGCCTCGGCTGTAGCAGCGGGCGGCATGGGTGACGACATGGCGGTCATGGTTGCCGGCCCGGGAGGTGGTCCGGTATGAGTGCGCTGATTGAGTTTGACTCGGTCTGCAAGTACTACCAGATGGGCGATACGGTGGTTAAGGCCGCCGACCACATCTCGATGAAAATTGAAAAGGGCGAATTTGTGGCCATCGTGGGCCAGTCCGGTTCGGGCAAGTCCACCTGTATGAACATTATCGGCTGCCTGGACGTTCCCACTTCCGGCACCTACAAGCTGAACGGCCGGGACGTGGGCAGCATGGACAAAAACGAGCTGGCCGAAATCCGCAACGAGCTGCTGGGCTTTATCTTCCAGCAGTACAACCTTCTTCCCAAGCTGAGCCTGCTGGAAAACGTGGAGCTCCCCCTGGTGTACGCGGGGCTTTCCCGCAGCGAACAGCACCAGCGGGCCAGGGAAGCGCTGGAACAGGTGGGTCTGGGCAACAAGCTGGACAATAAGCCCAGCCAGCTGTCCGGCGGCCAGCAGCAGCGCGCCTCCATTGCCCGGGCCCTGGTGGGCCGGCCGGCGGTGATTCTGGCCGACGAGCCCACCGGCGCTCTGGACAGCCATACCGGCCGGGAAGTGCTGGGCATCCTCCAGAAACTGCACAAGCAGGGGAACACCGTGGTCCTCATTACCCACGACAACTCCATTGCAGTGCAGGCCGAGCGGATCATCCGCCTGGAGGATGGCCGGATCGTCTATGACGGCGATTCCCATGCGCCGGAGGCAGTGGTCCAGCCCAACTATATCCCCCAGGAAGAGGAAGAAACGGAACAGGAGGGCAGCGTATGATCTATGAAACCTTCCGTCAGGCCCTGAAAAACATCTGGAGCAATAAGTTCCGCACCTTCCTGACCATGCTGGGCATCATCATCGGCGTTATGGCCGTCATGGTGATTGTGGGTCTGGGCAACGGCCTGACCCTGAGCATGCGGGAGAGCGTGTCCTCCATGGGCATGAACCTGCTGCAGGTCAGCGTCATGGGCCGCGGCGCCCGCACTGTGGACGTGGACGATGTCTACGCCATCGTGGAGAGCCGCCCCGACCTCTACTCGGGCATTTCGCCCATTGTCAGCATGACCGGCACCGTCAAGGTGGGCACCAAGACCTATAGCCGGACCAGTGTCTCGGGCATCAGCGAAGTGTACTTTGGAATGACCGGCACCGCCATCGAAAAAGGACGGCTGCTCCAGTATGTGGACTGCGCCGACTACAAGAAAATCTGCGTGGTGGGCTCCTATGTGGACCGCGTGGCCTATGGCGGCAATGCCATCGGCCAGACCATCAAGGTGGGGGACGACCAGTTCACCATTGTGGGCGTCCTGAAATCCCAGGTGGAGGACCCCAACCTGCAGGAGGGCAGCAACGACGACACCATTTATGTGCCCTACACCACAGCCCTGCGCCTCAACCGCAACAGCGTGGTGTCGGCGTATGGCGTCACCACCGTCAACGAGAGCCAGGTGTCGGAGGGCAAAGCCGTCCTGGAAGCAGGCCTGAAAAAACTGCTCAACTCGGACAGCGGATTCTACGTCACCAGTCTGAGCGAGATGCTGGCCACCCTGGGCTCCATGATCAATATGGTGGTCATGGTTCTGACGGCCATTGCCGCCATCTCTCTGCTGGTGGGCGGCATCGGCATCATGAACATCATGATGGTGTCGGTGGCGGAGCGCACCCGTGAAATCGGCATCCGCAAGGCTCTGGGCGCCAAAGAGCGCTCGATTCTGGGCCTGTTTGTCACCGAAGCCGCCACCACCTCGGCGCTGGGCGGCGTGGTGGGCATCCTGCTGGGATATCTCATCTCGGCGGGCGTCAACCAGGTGCTGACCATGACCAATGCAGGCATGACCATCCAGCCCTCCATGGGTTCGGTGATGGTGGCCTTTGGGATTTCGGTGGGCATCGGCGTTCTGTTCGGCTATCTGCCGGCCAAGCGTGCGGCGCGGCTCAACCCCATTGAGGCTCTGCGCTATGATTAAAGAGGGAGGAATACACGAGATGAAAAAACGGTTTCTTGCACTTTTGCTGGCCGTCTGCATCGCCTGCGCCATGCTGGTTATGCCTGCTTCGGCCACCAGTGCCAATACGGCGGTCCAGACGGCGGTGATGCTGGGAGGCCTGACCTCCGAGCAGACCGCCGGCCTGAATGCAGCCCTGACCCGCGGCCAGCTGGCCCGGCTGCTGGTGGCTTTCTCGCCCTATCGGGAGAGCGCCGCCTCCCAGGGGACGGCCGGCACCCTGTTCACCGATGTGAGCGGGGATGCACCCCTGGCCCCTTACATCCGCATCGCCGTCCAGCAGGGCTGGATGAGCGGCTATACCGACGGCAGTTTCCGGCCTGACAACCAGATCACTCTGGAGGAGGCCTGTGCCGCTGCCCTCAACCTGCTGGGCTATGACGTCACCACCCTCAGCGGCACATTCCCCACCGCCCAGCTGAACAAGGCCAATGAATTGGGTCTGCGCACCGATCTGAACTGCGCTCCCGGCCAGGTGATGAATCTGGAGGACGGCTCCGTCCTTCTGTACAACGCCCTGACGGCCAAGAACGGCAGCGGTGAGGTCTACGGTTCCACCCTGGGCTTCTCGGTCACCGATGGCCAGGTGTCGGTCTCCTCGGTGCTGCTGGGCAGCCTGGAAGGCCCCTTTGTGGCGGGCCAGGGCACCCAGCTGCCCTTCACTCCGTCGGCGGTCTACCGCAATGACACTGCCACTGCTTCGGCTGAGCTGAACCCGTACGACGTATACTACTACAGCGCCAACGCCAAGACGGTCTGGATCTACTCCAAAAAGGCCGCGGGCCGCATCACGGCCGTGGCCCCTTCGGCCAGTGCACCCACCTCGGTGACGGTGGCCGGCACCGAATACACCATCGGCTCCTCTTCGGCTGCCTCGGTTCTCTCCTCCCTGAATGGCGGCGGTGTGGGCCAGGTGGTCACCCTGCTGCTGGGCATGGATAACCAGGTGGTGCAGGTGCTGACTGGCACCCAGGCCGACGAGGTCTTTTGCGGCGTGGTGCAGAACTCCGCCCGCAGCCTGGTGGAAGGCAACGGCGCCGACGTGCTGCAGAGCGTGGCGGTGGCCTGCACCGACGGCGTGGTGCGGACGGTGAATGTGGACAAGAGCCTGAATTTCCCGGCTGGCATGCTGGTGGAAATCACGGTGGACGAAAACGGTGAGAACGTCCGCTCCATCGATACCAAGTCCATCAGCGGCACCTTCAATGAGACGGGCACGGCCTTTTCCGGCACGGCCCTGGCAAACGGCGTTGAGATTCTGGACACAACGGCGGAGGGTGTGGCTGGGGCGATAAGCCCCAGCCGACTATCGGGGGTAACCCTGAACGGCAGCGATGTCCGCTACTACACCACCAACGCCCAGGGCGAGATTGACCGCATGATCCTGAACAACGCCACCGGCGATCTGTGGACCTACGGCGTCCTGGACGACGTCCGCAACCTGACCAGCGCGGTGGGCAGCACGGTGGACAGCTCCCTGGGCCGGCCCAGCACCACGGTGCCCGGCACCACCGGGAGCACCAGTACCGGCAATGTGGCGGCGGATGTGGCTGACCTGGTTCTGCCCAGCACCAGCGATATCCTGTATGGCATCATTGACGGCAGCATCGCCAGCACGCTGTGGGACAGCCTCACCAGCAGCACCGGCAAGGTGGCCGCCTATGCGCTGCAGCTGGCCTCCAAAAACACCAGCGGCGCCCTGAGCAATATTCTGGGCTATCTGGGCACCGGCGCCAACTATGTCTGCTATATCAACGGGGAAAACACCACCCTGCAGACCTCAGTGAAATACCCGGTGGTGGCCGGCGGCATTGCGGTCAGCAAGAGCCCCACCGGTACCGTCAAATCCATGATTCAGCTGATGCCCACCATGATTGATCAGATCGGCGCGGCGTCGGTCATGAGCGGGAACACCCGCTACGAGACCGCCGACAATATGCAGGTCTATCTGTGGTACAAGGGCCAGTATTTCACCACCAGCCTCTCCCAGGTCAACCCACAGGACTATCACCTGATCGGTTGGTATGACAGCCTGGGCTGCGCGGCAGGCAACAAAATCCGCGTGCTGGTCGCCGTGAAGAAAGATTGATTCATTATCCCCCTGTTTATAACAATGCGCCCCGCAGTGGTTCTCAAGCCGCTGCGGGGCGCGTTGTTGTTTGATGAAAGGAATCAGCCGGCCATTTCAGCCACCAGGGCGGCCAGAGAGCGGACGGCCTGGATGAGTTCGGCCAGGGCGTTGATGTCCTCGTCCTTCATAACCGAGGCGGGCAGCTGGATGTCGTATTCACCGGGCAGAGCCTTGCCGGTCAGTTCCAGATGCAGGCCCTGGCTGGGAATGTCCACCAGCACATGGCAGCGGAAAAACTCGGCCCAGATGCTCTGGATGGGGAAGCCGATGGTGATGACCGCGCCCCCCTGGGACTCCTTGGGGGTGAAATAGAGGTATCCATCCATGGCGTTGTTGGGATGGACCCGCTGCATGGAAAACAGGGAGAAGGCGCTGACCGAGTAGTCTTCCATTTCCGAGACGGTGGGCTCGGTGCCCAGCAGCAGGGCCAGCTGGTCCTGGGAGATGTAGTCGCCCAGAGTCCAGTCGGGGATCAAGGAACCGATCAGCGGATACTTTGCGGCCAGACCGGACAGGAACGTCCGGTAAATCTGGCGGATGTTCAGAAGGACCTTGCCGTTCTGTACATAGAGATCGGTGAAGGCTTCTTCTTTGCCGGCGGCGTACCAGGCCAGATAGAGGTCGCTGCCGTGGCTCTGGCCCGAGAGGGTGCCGGTGAGGCCGCCCAGGGATTCCAGGGTGGAGTAGGTGAGGGAGGGCTCGGCCGCCGTCGAAGTTACCTGATAATCAAAGGAAAAGGCAGCCCCCTTGGCCAGTGCGGCGGACCGGCTGCGGATCAGAAGGCCAAAGGCCAGCAGAACCGCCGCTGCAATGACGAACAGAACCAGGAGCACCCGGAGGGCCAAACGCCCCGGGCGCCGGGAGTTGGATTTGGATGCGCTCATAGAAACAACCTCCTTTTTGAGATGGATGGAAGGATGGGTGCAAAGGGTCTCTGAGCCGGTGTCGGCCGGAAGGGAAAAGACGTAAGAACGTGCCGATTCTGTGCAGGGTGCCGCTGTTCTCTTGTTTGTCGGGGAAAGATATGGTAAAATATACCCGTCCGCTGCAAAAAGAAACTTTTTGCCACTCACACGAACAGAAGGAGCGCTCCCCATGAAACAACGAATGGTATCTCTGGCCCTGTGCGGGCTTGTGCTGCTGACCGGCTGTCAGCGTTCGACGGTGCAGGAAGAGATCTGGGAGCTGGAGCAGGAGGACGTGGTCTCTTTTTCGGATGGAGAGGCCGTCGACCGCTGGCGCGGCTACCAGAACGGGCTGCGGGAGTCGTGGGTGCTGTACGAATTGTCGGATGGAACCACCATCCTGACCGAGGATGACGCGGTGGGTCCCGAAGGGGACGCTGGCTACAGCATCCTCAGCCAGGAAGTGCAGTCTGCCGTGTCGGCCTGGTATCAGGGGGCGGGCCGGCGGTATGACCTGAATACCCTGCTGCAGGCCGCCTATACCCGCTATCAGGAACAGGGAAAGGACAACTTCCAGGCGGGGCGGGTGAGCCAGAGGGTGGCCTCCACCGCTTTCAGTGAGCAGGTGATTTATTTTACCACCACCGTGGACCAGGCTGTGGACCCGGCCCAGGGACAGACCCTGCGGTATACCGCCGCCTTTGACCGCACCAGCGGCCAGCGGCTGGAACTGTGGTCCCTGTTCACCCAGCCGGAAGCCAATGTGCGCCTGGCGCTGGCCGCCGCAGCCGGGGATGACCCCGCGGTGCAGGAACGTCTGGCCGCCGCCATCGACCCGGAACGGGTGATCTTTTATGCGGACCACCTGGAAGTGGATTTCCCGGCCGGAGCCTTTGAAGGGCTGGACATCGCCTATACCCTGGCGGTGGATTACGAACAGCTGTCCGGCCTGTTGTCCAGCCGCGCGCTGCCCAGCAGCAACGGCACCGCCTGACCTCCAAAAGACAATACAAGCCGCAGAGTGTGCGAACCGGAAGGGGAGTGTACACCTGCGGCTTTTTGCGTTGGGTGCAAATTGATTATAGCATGTTTTGCGGGCCAGGACAATCGGACGCCGGTCCAATTCTCTGGAGCATCAGGTCGATCCACTGCTGCATCTGCGGAGTAATCCACTTGTTGCGGTGATAGACCAGCTGGCTCCACATCTGAATCTGAGGGCTGTCCACTGAGAGAATGGTGAGCCGTCCGGCGTCCAGATGCTTCTGGACGGCATACTGGGGCAGGAAGGAGATGCCCGCATTTTCCAGTAGCATATGAACGATGATGTCGGTGTTTCCGGTCTCAAGAAAGGGATGCATTTCCAGGTTTCGGGCGGCCACAATCTGTTCCAGATCGTAGCGGTAGCTGACCCCTTTTTCGGTGAGGGCCAGGGGCTGGGTCAGGATCTTTTCCAGCGGGATGTTTTGCTCACCCGCCAGGGGATGACCGCAGGAGGCCACAAACACGATGGGCTCGGGCCGTTCCAGCACCTTGACCCACTCCGGGAAGTCGGTTTTCTTGTCCAGAAAGAACAGAACGTCCACGTCGTTCTGGCGCACCATGTCGAACAGCTCCGAGATCAGGCCGGTGTGGATGCTGGTTTCCACCGCCGGGCACAGGGTGTGAAATTCCAGCAGAATCTGGGGCAGAACGCTGATGGACAGAGACTCGGCCGTGCCGATCCGCAGCTGCCCCGAGGGCTTGCTGTCGTCGCTGATAAACGTCTGGGCTTTCTGGGCAACCTTTAAGAGCTCCATGGCGTGGGGGATGAACCGCGCCCCGTTTTCGGTCAGCTTGATCCGCTTTCCGATCCGCTCAAAGAGCTGGGTGCCCAGCTCCTGCTCCAGCTGCTTGATCTGTACCGTCACCGCCGCCTGGGAATAGCCCAGCTGCTGGGCCGCCCGGGAAAAGCTCTGCAGTTCGGCCACCCGCAGGAAAGTTCGTACCGTTCGCAGTTCCATCTGCTGCACCTCTCTTATAAATTTGAGTAAATAATTTTATAAAAACTATTCGTTTCACAAAATCATACATTCATGTTACACTAAATGAACGCAAAAATCAATCCGGTTTTAAGCGGTCGGAGAGGGGAAAGGGCCTGCCTGGAGCAGACCGGCATCTGCCCCGGAGCAAACCCATGGCCTGCGGGCCAGCGGAGACAATGAGGTTGAATTTCTTATGGCGCTGATACAGACAATGTACAATCTGCTGTGGGGGGACATCGTTCAGATTCCCCTGCCGGGAGGGAGCACTCTCGGCCTTTCCCTGTTGGTGATGATTCTGATCCCGGCGGGAATCTATTTCACCGTTCGGACCCGGTTCCTCCCGTTCCGGCTTTTTCCCGAGATGGTGAAGATCACCCTGGAAAGCCACCGCAAAGAGGAGCAGGCGGGCATCTCGGGCCTGCAGGCCCTGATCGTCTCCACGGCCTGCCGGGTGGGCATGGGGAACCTGGTGGGCGTGGTGGCGGCCATCTCGGCCGGCGGTGCCGGTGCCGTGTTCTGGATGTGGCTGATCGCCCTTCTGGGGTCCTCCACGGCCTTCATCGAGGCCACCCTGGCCCAGATTTACAAGGAAAAGGACCCCCTCTACGGCGGCTATCGGGGCGGTCCGGCGTATTACCTCCACAAACTGTTCATCCGGGAGGGCAGCAAGCGGAAGCGCTCGATTGTGGCATCCCTGTTTGCCTTATCGGGCCTGATCTGCTGGTGCGGAATCAGCCAGGTGACCAGCAACTCCATTTCCTCGGCGTTTGAGAATGCGTTCCATATTGATCCGCTGTACACCACCATTCTGCTGGTGATTCTGGCCGCCATTGTGGTGCTGCGGAAGAACGCCACTGTCAAGGTGCTGGACCTGATTGTCCCGGTGATGGCTGCGTGCTACTTCTTCATCACCATTTTCATCATCGTGAAAAACGCCCAGCTTCTGCCGGCGGTGTTCCAGCGGATTTTTGCCGAGGCCTTTGGCCTGCGCCAGGCCGTCAGCGGCGGCATCGGCGCAGTCATCATGAACGGCGCCAAGAGAGGCCTGTTCTCCAATGAGGCCGGTTCCGGCTCGGCGCCCTGCGCCGCTGCGGCCGCCGATATCAGCCATCCGGCCAAAGAGGGCCTGCTGCAGTCTCTGGGCGTGTTCATTGATACCCTGGTGATCTGCAGCTGCTCGGCCATGGTGATGCTGCTGACCCCCGAGAGCCTGACCACCGGCCTGGAAGGCATGGACCTGCTCCAGACCGCCATGCGGTACCATCTGGGCGAGTTCGGCGTGATCTTTATTGCGGTGATTCTGTGGCTGTTCAGTTTCTCCACCTTCCTGGGAATTCTGTTCTATGCCCGGTCCAATGTGGCGTACCTGTTCGGGGACAACTGGATCTCCCAGACTTTGTACAAGATTCTGGCCTTGGTGATGCTGTTTGTGGGCGGCCTGGCGGCCTATCAGTTCGTGTGGGACCTGGGCGACGTGGGCGTGGGCCTCATGACGGTGTTCAACATGATCGCCCTGGTTCCGCTGGCCCCCAAAGCACTGGCCTCCCTGCGGGACTATGAAGAACACGAAATGAAACGCAGAAAGAGCTGAGCAAAATCTCTCTTTCGTGACAAAAAATCTGCCGTTCGCTGCGTTTCGGTGGCAAACCGGGCGGGTTTGTGATACAGTAACAAAAAAGTACCCCTGACATCGTGAAGCGTTCATGCGGTGTCAGGGGTTTTGTGTGAGAATGGGCAGTGAATGCGACGGCCCGGTCGAAGGCGGCGGGGGAGATTGCGCTTTGAAACGGAACATTGTATCATAAAACAAACGGGTTTTGGAGGGGTGAGCGATGAAAGTATTGGTTTGCGACGATGAGCCGGAAGCCCTGGAAAAGATAGAATCCCTTTTGGCCCGGCCCTGCCGGGAGGCCGGGGCGGAACTGATAATCTCGGACCGGCCCGAACAGCTGGACAATCTGGCGGAGTTTGATCTGGCTTTTTTGGATATCGATATGGCCCGCCTGGACGGCATGACCCTAGCCCGGCGGCTGCGGGCCGCCCGGCCGGACGCAGTCATTGTCTTTGTGACCAACTTTGTCCAGTATGCCCCGGAGGGATATGAGGTGCAGGCTTTCCGCTACCTGCTCAAGCCGGACCTGGACGAAAAACTGCCCACCTGCTTTGCCCTGGCCATGGAGGAACTGTGCCGCAGGCGGCAGACCTTCACCGTCCGCGCAGATGGGGAAGAGGTGACCCTTCTGCTCCGCGATATCCTCTATTTTGAGTCGGACCAGCGGACCATCACCGCCCATCTGACGGGGACGGAGCGGCCGCTGTGCCGGTTTACGGGCGGTATCAGCGATCTGAGCGAGAGCCTGGGGATTACGGGTTTTCTGCGGGTGCACCGCAGCTATCTGGTCAATATGGCCTACATCCAGCGGTTCCAGTATGGCCAGATGGAGCTGCGAAACGGTGTTCAGCTGCCGGTGAGCAAAAAATATTACCGGCAGCTGAAACAGCAGTATCTGCTGTGGAAGGGGCGAACGGCATGGAGAATGTCCTGATTTCTGTGGAAATGCTGGCAGAGACGGTCACCGCCATCCTGTTTAACCTTTTGGATGTTGGGATCGCTCTGCTTTTCCTCGATGTGTTTGGCAAACGCCGCCTCCATGGCATGCAGTACTTGGCTGTGGCCGGGAGTTATTGGCTGGCCGCCCTGGCCTGGTGCGAGATCTATAAATCCCGGATCGGCTTTTCTTTCATGGTTAAGATGCTGGTCCTGATGGGGCTTTTGTATATCACCTGCTGCATTCTTTATACCGGCCTGTCCCGGCTGTACCTGGCATTTCTGGTGGTGATCCAGTACCTGGCGGGTTATCTGTATTCCGCCAGCGTGTCCATGGCCGCTTCGGCCTTGTGCGGGGTGACCGTACAACAGTTTGCGGACTGGAGTTATGCGCCGTATTACCTGCTCTCGGCCATGGTGTACTACAGTTCGGCGCTGGGGTTTGTGCTGGGCTTTCGCCGGCTGTTCCATCGGTGGGGGAGGCGGAATCTTCCTCCCCGGTATTTTGTACTGTACTTTGTATTCCCGGCAGCTTCGCTTCTGTCGCTGGCAGCGCTTCTGCGGCTGAGCAACGACCAGCCGGTCTCTCTGCTGTTCATTGTGGGATGCTGCTTTGCGCTGCTGCTGGCCAATTTCGCCGTCTTTTACCTTCTGCACCAGATGGAACATGCCGCTCAGGAACACGAACGACTGGTGACCCTGAACCAGCAGCTGAAAATGCAGTCGGTCCATATGGAGACGGCCACCGCGCTGTATGAGGCGCAGCGGAAAGCAACCCATGATTTCCAGTCTCAGCTGGAGGTGTTGGGCCAGCTGCTGGCCCAGCACAAATACGCCGATGCCCAGACTTATCTGCGGGCAGTTTCGGCCCGGCAGACCGAGCGTCTGGTGCTGGTCAACTGCCGGCATGGGATTCTGGATGCCCTTTTCAATACCAAAGCCGCCGCAGCTCTCCGCAAGGGCATCGAAATCCGCTTTGAGGTCAGCGATCTGTCCGGGCTGCCCTTTGACCCGGCAGACCTGACGGTCCTGCTGGCCAATCTGCTGGATAACGCCATAGAGGCCTGTGAAAAATGCACTGGGCTTCGGGCGGTGGAAGTGCAGGCGGTGCTGGAGGAGAGCTTTTATTTCTCGGTGCGGAACACGTCCCGGCCGGTGGCCATTGTGGAGGACACCATTTCCACCACCAAACCTGACTCCAAACTGCATGGGTTCGGCCTGGCCAATGTGAAAGCCATCCTGGACAAATACCATGGCTTTTATGCCATGGAATACGCCGACGGGTGGTTTCAGTTTGCCGGAGAGATGCCGGTTTCGCAGGACCCGGAAAAGACTGCCGGCCCTGCCTGCGGGCCGAATACAGAGAGCTGAAAAAACCATGCAAAAGGCTGGCCGGGCGGGAACATCTCCGGCCGGCCTTTTGTGTGAACCGGGTGAAATCCATGGATTTTGATGCGGCGCCGTGGTACAATCGGTTTGCACAACCAAACAAAGAGCTGAACCGTGCAGAAAGGGAAACCGCTGTGAAATATGGGAGAATCATCGAGGGCCGTTTTCTCTCCCGGCCCAACCGCTTTGTGGCCCGGGTTGAGGTCCAGGGCCGAGAAGAAACGGTGCACGTCAAAAACACCGGCCGGTGCAGAGAATTGCTGGTGCCGGGGGCACCGGTGCGTCTGGAAGTGTCCGACAACCCCAGCCGCAAAACAAAGTACGACCTGGTGGCGGTCCGCAAAGAGGGCCTTGGCTGGGTCAACATCGACAGTCAGGCCCCCAATCGGGTGGTAAAGGAATGGCTGGAAACCCAGGATTTTGACGTCATCCGCCCCGAGTTTTCCTATGGCCGGTCCCGCATTGATTTTGCCATGGAAAAGGCCGGCCAGACCTATCTGCTGGAGGTCAAAGGATGTACTTTGGAGGTGGACGGGGTCGGCTATTTCCCGGACGCCCCCACTGAGCGGGGCGTCAAACATCTGCAGGAGCTGACCCAGGCCCAGCGGGCAGGGTTCCGCTGCGGGATTGCCTTTGTGATCCAGATGGAGGGAATCACCGAGGTGCGGCCCAACACGGCCACCCATCCGGAATTTGGGCAGGCCCTGGCGGAAGCCCGGGCCGCCGGGGTCAAGGTGTTGTTTCTGCTCTGCCGCGTGGGAGAAGATTCTCTGGAAATTGTGGAGCAGAGGGAAGGATGAGGACGTTTCTGCGCCCGCTCTCGGGCTGGAATATGCGCAGGAACGAATGTTTCTGACAGCAGGGCAGGGGCTTGCCGTGGGGCGGCCCCTGCCTTGTTTATTTTGAGAAACAAAATTTGCTGTAAATCGTTCTTTTGGACAACAAAGCTTGTTCAAACGCCCTTTTGACTTTCGGATGTATGGAAAGAGGTACAAAGATCTTTCAAAAAGGACTTCCTGTTTGTTCCATGGAATGATACAATAGATGCGTCATCCTGAACCGCTCCGCCGGCCCGGAGTCCTCCGGGCGGCGGACGGATTGGGAACCCGGCGAAAGCGCCGGGACTTCCCCGGCTGAAACCGGTGGTCTGCGGTATTTGGGGCGGCAGCTGCCAGAGGAAGGAGAGGATTTCAAAGCCTGAACGGGCGCAGGACGCTGAACAGATCGGCGTGTGCTGCCTGTACGGGCGGAGCGATATGCAAGAGCATTCAGGTTCACCTGCGGTATGAGACATCATCGAAAAGGAGAATGAGTATGCAAATCCTGATTATTGTGGCGGCTGTGGTTGTGGCGCTGGCTGCCTGGTACATTTCGCTGTATAACCGGCTGCGGCGGCTCTCGGTCAAGGTCCAGGAGGGAAGCTCCGGCATCGATGTGGCGCTGGAAAAGCGGTACGATATGCTGTCGGAGGAGCTGGAAGCGGTCAAGAAATTCCTGCAGCATGAGTATGACGTGTACACCGGGATCACCGCGGTCCGCACCGGGAAAGAGCTGGAAGAAGCAGCCTTTGAGGAAAAGAAGGGCCTCTCGAAAGAGGCCGCCCAGACCATCCAGAAAACCATCAGCGAACAGCAGCTGCAGATGCAGGAGATCAAAAAGCAGATGGAGCAGCGACGGGTTCAGAATAGCCCTGACGAGGACGGCGGCGTCGGTTCCGGCGACAGCCTGTCGGCGCAGCAGATGAGCCTGAACCAGAAGCTTGGCCTGCTCACCTCGGTGCAGCAGGGGCTGAGCGGCGTCAGTTCCTCCATCAATGCCCTGGCCGAGCAGTATCCGGTCCTGTTCTCGATAAGGTCGATGGAACACTTCCAGCGGGATATCTTTGACGCAGAGGAACATCTGCAGGCCGCCCGGCGGCTCTACAACGCCAACGTGTCCCTCTATAACCAGAGAATCGAGATGTTTCCTTACCTCATCGTGGCCAAACTTCACGGCATGAAAAAAGCCGATTTCTATGAGGTGGAGGAGAAGAAAAAGACGTTTGAAGTGAAGTTCTGATGCAGGCAGGCCGGGCGGCGGCCAATGGCACGATCCTCTCTGTTTTGAAGATGCTGCTTTGGTGTATCCGCATCCTTTGCCTGCGCTCCCAGAGCGCCGGGGCGAGGGAATGGAAGGCGGGCCGGGATAACCCGCTGCCGTTCACTTTGCAGTAAATGAATACCGCAGGCTCCCTGCATCAAAGGAGGAATTTTTACCATGGAATGGGTGGAACAGAACATCAGCGGCGTCAAGCTGGAAAAGCTGCGCAAGGATGCCCAAAAGAAAACCAAAATCATGCGGCGAATTCTCCCGTGTTCGTTTGGGGTGTTTGTGGCGATGGCTCTGCTCAACAAGGTCTGGGTGCTCGGTTATCTGGATGAGCTCCAGTGGGGCGACTCGACCACAACGGGGCTGTTCTTCGTGTTGTTGGGAGAGCTGATGATGGCGGCGATTCTCTCCTGCGTCATTTACCTTTTCTATTCCATTCTGGTGTGGAGAAAGGCCTATGACCGGTTCAATTACAGCTTCAAAAACAAGTATGTGCTGGATACCATCCGCCGGATTCCCGGCTTTTCCCGCCTGAAATACAACTCCCAGGGCGGCATCACCTATGAGGAGATGGACCGGATGAACCTGATCCCCAAGGGCGACAAGGTGTATTTTACCTCCTCGGATGAGCTGACCGGGGAGCTGGAGGGGGTGCGGTTCCGCACCAGCAACGTCTCCACCGGCCAGCGCCCCACGGGCAGACGTTCCCTGCCGGACATCCTGTTTGAGGGGCAGGTGCTGATTTTCTCCCGATTCGATGACCGCAAGAGCAGCCAGGGTTTTGTGCAGGTGTTCTCCAAAAAGGCCCTGCCGGAAATCAAGCGGACCACCGCCCCGCTGAACATCCACACCGAAAACAGCGTTTTCAATGAGAACTTTGTGGTGTTTGCGGAGAATGAAACCAACGCCTTTTATATCTTGACCCCGCAGGTACTGGAACAGATCACCGCGTTTCAGGAGGCCATGGAGGGGAAAGTCTACCTGGCCTTCAATGAAGAGGAACTGTATGTCACCTGCAGCCAGCTGCGCAATCCCTTTGACGCCCGGCTGGACCTGACGGTGGAGGAACAGTGCCAGCAGATCATTCAGGACACCAATATTCTGCGCAGCGCGCGGGACATTCTGGTCCGCGCCGGTGAGCACAGCAGCCCGTATTAATCCGAAAACAGGAAAGGAGAAACATTCTTTATGGCTGGATTCATTGCCTGTTTTGTCACCGTAGGAGTGGGCCTCATCATAATCGTGGTCGGCAACTACTTTTTCAAACCCAGAGAACAGCGGGTTGAAGTGGACAATCCTCTGTCGCCCACCCTGCGGTGGATGAATACCGCAGGGTCCATTCTTCTGGCCGCCAACGAGGGCAGTTTCCGCAGGATGGCGGGAATGATTTACCCCGGCGGCGAGAACATCCCGGAGCGGGTGGAGCGAATCCGGAACATGCTGCGGGATTACTGGGAGATTGAGACCCATGACCAGGCCATGGAGGAAATGCAGTCCCTGCTGGATACCGGAATGCGGTCCGCCTATGGCGCGGAAATGCAGCGGCTGGAGATCCGTTACGCCGGTTTCTCGGAGGAGCAGCTGATCCAGGTGGCCCGGGAGCGGAACCCCAAAGCCGATGAGGACAGCTTTCTCCCCAAGATGCTTATGGCCTATCGGAAGTACGGCGAGGACGCCCTGCTGGGCTGGGACATGGGCCGGGCGGCCTTTATCGTCCAGTGCTGCTATTTTGTGGGATATGTCAGCATGGAGGAAGTGCTGGAAATCGGCGTGGAAGCAGGCAAAAAGGCCCAGGCGGTTTTCCAGAACTGGGAGGAAATGATGGAGAGCTATCTGCTGGGCGGGCAGTACTGGCAGCGCGACGACAAGAACGACCCCAAATCCATGACCGCCGAGCGCTGGAAACTCTACATCAAACTGTGGAAGGGCGAGACCGCTTCCCGCGAGACGCCCTATCTGTCGATTCCCTTTGACCTGCCTCTGTCCAAAGAGATTGTGACCGACAAGTACGGCTACATGGTCTAACGGCGATAAGATGGGCGGGCCGCCAGGCCTTAAAAGAGACCGGAACATCCATACAAACTAAGAAAGCCGCCGCCAGGGCAGACAGCCCGGCGGTGGTTTTTGCTGCAAAGGGTACCATGATAGAAAAAGCCGCCGGTTTGCTCTCGCAGGCCGACGGCTTTGATTGGTTTATTTAACGGATTTGAAAGCTGCCTCCGGACTTTGCCGAGGAACGGGAAGCGCTTGAGGATTCTTTATGGAGCGCGGAAAGGCCATGCTTGGGCTGATTTATGCAGGGACAGAGACTTCCGTCACTTCTACATTCAGACTGGACAGGAACTGCTGAATTTCTGCCGCCGAGCCGGTGGGGAAGCCGTCGTACAGGATAAACAGGCCCGTGGCGGACACCGCTCCGTCCTCGCCCACCAGGAAAGAAATCATGGCCGGCGCTGCGTTTTCGTAGGTGTAGAGATAGAGGAGATTTTCGTGCAGGTCGTCACAGAAAAAGATGCGGGAAGCGGTGCAGGCGCTGGCGGCGGCCAGGGCGTCAGCGCCGCCCTTGGCGTTGATCTGGGCTGCAATGGAACTCTGGACGGTGGCCCGGAGATAAGCCTGCAGGGTGTCCGAAAAAGCCTCTAAATCTGCGTTCCGGGTGAGATGGGATACCGTCTCGTCGGACAGCCGAATCTGATAGACGGTTTTGGGGCGGGAGTAGTCGCCGTCACCCACGGCAGAGAGGATGGAGGCCAGGTTCTGATTGCTGGAAAAAAGGTTGACCCAGTCCTCGTTTTCCGCCATCTCTTCCATCACTGATACGGTGGAAAGTCCCTCTTGATAGAGGGCAGAGGAAAGGCTGTTGGTGCCGCTGTAAGCCCCCAGCAGAAGAAATGCGCCCAGGGTGGGTAAAATCAGTTTAACGGCTTGTTTGAGCAGTTTCATGTTGCGTGCCTCCAATGTGAAGTTTTATCCAGCGAACGATCCCGCTTGCTGCGCCCGCGGCAGGGGATGGAATTCTGGTGTTTTGGGGTGGTCTGCTTTTGGCGTATGTCGGACAGGTCTGCGCTGTCTCGGGTGAAATCCGGGTGAACCGCCCGCGTGATGGTCCCAACAAAAACGCTCTGGCCGGCTGTCCAGAACACAGAGCGTGCAAGCGAAAACCCCACCGCATCCGCGGGACAGACCTGAGCGGTCTTGAAAAAGACCGAGGTTCATCACAGAGCCTCGATCCATCACAAACCGCATTGGCCGCAGTGGGGAGACGGCCAAACGCTGTCAAAAGCAGAACCGATATATTACAAAGCATTATAACATAAATGCCCAGAAAAAGGGAGAGAAAACGCACAATCCGGATTTGTTTTGAAAGAAATGCGCGGAGACAAGAAGAAAAAGTTTTGGTCCGGTCAAGCGTTCCATACATAAAATGTTCGGGAACAGGAGACTTTCTCCAAAACAGAAAAAGGTTCTGTTATGATGTCCGCACAAAAAAGCGGGGGCGGTAGCCACCGTCCCCGCAGAGGGAGTAATTTATTTCTGCATGGCCTCAACGAACCACAGAGTCTTGTTGTACTGAGCCAGATGGTCCTCCATCATGGAGACCACAGCGTAGACGTCATCGGCGGCTGCGTCTGCCCGGATCTGCTGTGCCTGATCCCGAAGGAGAGTCAGGTCGGCCTGAACGATGCGGAGTACCTCACGGGAGCGCAGCTCGGCAGAGGGCAGCTCCTGAATGGAAGCTGCTGCCAGGTAATCCTTGAGAGAAGCCAGCGGCTGTTCGCCCTGCATTTTCAGCAGCTCGGCCACTTCATCCAGCACACCAGCCATCGCGTCGTAAAGCGTTTCCAGATACTCGTGGACCTGCTTGAAATCCGAGCCCACCACGTTCCAGTGGAGATTGTGCAGCTTGATATACATGACGCCCATGTTGGCGAGATAGGTGTTGAGAGCGGTTGCAAGTTCTTTCTTCATAAGGATGCTCCTTTCGATGTGAAAATTTACTTGGTTAGATGTATCTAACCTATGGCTATAGGATAACAGAAAGAGTCCGACTTGTCAAGGTGAGCAGATCACACAATGAAATATGGTTTGATATAGACGATGATGGGTGTGAATTTTACTTCACAGAGATGACCGGCATGCGCTTTCGTGAAAGCGTGTGAGGGTGTGCATCCGGTTGCTTCCGCGGTTCGGGCGGCGCCCTGGCCGGGATGAGCGGCCGAACTGTTTCCCGCAGATGAACCCTGACGCTTCCAAAACAGGGGACAGCTGTATTCCGATAGAAAAATCTGAGGGATTTCTATTCCCAAACGCGGCGGACCATAGTACAATAGGATCAATAACCCAACAAAACAGGGAGGCAGCCATATGGAACGACTGGACCAAGCCAAATGGGCCCGCAGAGAAATTTATGAGATGTTTTCGAAGATGGACTATCCCTTTTACTCGGTCACCATTCCGGTGGACGTGACCGAGATCAAGCGCCTTTCAAAAGCCCGGGGCGTGTCTTTTTATATGCTGATGGTCTGGGTGTGTACAAAGGCGCTGAATTTCGTCCCGGAGTTCCGTATCCGCATCCGTGGGGACGAACTGGTGGTGCTGGACCAGGCAAATCCCAGTTTCACCTATATGCCCAAAGGCTCGGAGGTTTTTAAAATTGTGACCCTTCCGTGGGAACCGGAGTGGGAGTCCTTCTGCCGCAACGCCCAGGAGCAGAGCGAACAGCAGACCTGTTTTATCCGTTCCGGGGAAGAAACCGACAGTCTGATTTATTTTTCGTGTACGCCCTGGTTTGACTTCACAGCCCTGACCAACGAACACAATTTTGATAAGGACGACACCGTGCCCCGGCTAGCCTGGGGAAAATATTACCAGGAAAACGGGCGGCTGTGGGTTCATTTGTCGGTCGAAGTGAACCACCGTACCATTGACGGCTTCCACATTGGAGCCCTGAAAGCCATCCTTGACCGGGAAATCCAGCACCTCGGGGAACAAAATCCGGATTGACAAGATGAGAATCATCCCCGGCATTTCCTCAGCCAATGGAAAGCGAGGCAAATAAATATCCCCCGGCATAGCCGGGGGTTTTTCATATGCGGGCATAGCCCTAGAATACTAGCCACGCGTCACGTCGCGTAAGTACGGTCTGCCAGCCGCGAAGGAT
>NZ_NFKB01000149.1:0-702 GCF_002160175.1 Faecalibacterium sp. An192 | reverse complement strand
CCAGGGAGAACATCTCCTCAATCAGATGAAACGCTGCCTCGGATCGGCTTCCCTGTACCGGCTTGCCGTCCACAAAGCATTCCACCCACTTGCGTCTTGCGTGAGCCCAGCAGCCCACATGGGTCACGGAATCCAGACAATTGTAACCCGAATAGCCGTCGGTCTGGGTATAGCCGGAGAAGCCCTGCAGCATCTCTTTGGCTACCTGGCCTGAACGGCTGGTACTGTACTGGTACAGTGCGATTTTCTTTTCGGCAGAGCAGAACACCCACATCTGGGACATCTGACTGGATTTCCGGCCATCCTCTTTCAGGACATGGACGCGGGTCTCGTCCACATTCACAATGTCCTGCCGCAGCAGCTCCCTGCGAAGCTGCTCATACAGAGGCTTGAACCAACGGGCACTGCGGATTACCCAGTTGGCCATGGTATTGCGCCGAAGACCCACACCCTGTCCCTTCCAGTACGCCTCCTGGCGATACAGCGGAACTCCGTTCTGGAACTTCTCCTGCATGATATAGGCTACCGTGGAGGGGGCTGCCATGCTTTTCTTCATCACTGGAACAGGAGCTTCGGCCTGCCGGATATAGCTCTCCCCAGTCTGGGTTTCACAGTGCGCACATTTGTAGCTGGCGGCATAGTAATCCACCACATACACCTGGGCCGGCACAATCACCAGTTCAGACCGGACAAACTTTTCTC
>NZ_NFKB01000148.1:0-722 GCF_002160175.1 Faecalibacterium sp. An192 | reverse complement strand
CGACCCGGCAAGAGATCGCGAATCAATTGGGATTAAGCAAGGTGCAAATCAAGAATTGGATCAATCGATATAACCGCAAACAGACCAAACTGGAAGCAGGAATTTTTCCAAAACCAAAAGGACGTCCAAGAAAAGGTGGTGAACCTGGAGATATAATCGCCGAGCAGGCCTATGAGATTCGGCGGTTAAAGATGGAGAATGAGTTGCTGCGGGATTTTCTGCAATCCACAGAAAGGAAGTGAGAGCCAGGGCAAAATATGCTGTCATTTACCGTCACAGGGAAGAGTATTCTGTACTTGTCATGTGCAGATTCTTTTCGGTGTCCAGAAGCGGCTATTACAGCTTTGTAAAGAATTTGAACCGGCCCGAGAAAGACGCCGCATTGGCAGAGAAAATCCGAAATCAGCAGGACAAATGTTTTTATACCTATGGCTACCGCAGAATGTGGCAGTGGCTGAAAAACAGTGAAGCAATCTGCCATAACCCTAAAACGATCCTGCGTGTTATGAAAAAATACGGCTTGCTGTCTGAAATTCGCCGCCGCAGACGTTGGCAGCAGATGGGGCAGCAGCTGCACAAATACCAGAATCTTCTCAATCGGAATTTTCACGCTGAAGCGCCAAACCGCAAATGGGTGACCGATATCTCCTATATTCAAACCAAACAAGGTGTGCTGTACCTGTCCATGATCCGGGATCTGTACGACAACAGCATTGTAGCTT
>NZ_NFKB01000147.1:0-753 GCF_002160175.1 Faecalibacterium sp. An192 | reverse complement strand
AAACGAAAGCAGGAGTGGCTCCGCTAACGCTCCGCCACTCCTGCTGAATCCTAATATCCTACACTTGGGGCTTTTTTGTACTGTCCGCACAATTTGGACCGGTTCACTTGTTGCAGACAGGAGGGGCGCGCTTTAAACTTTATACAACCTTACACTGGAACTGGGCAAAGGTTTGTGGGGTTTTTAATGGCAGCCTGTGCGGGTGCATATAATGCGGGGAAATGGGGAGGATCCCAAGAGGTTCTAGTGAATTGATCGACAGTACTATCTTTCAACCTTCCAGAAAACCATATTATGCTTTTCTTATCGTGTCGAATTCTTTCTTGACTTGTTTTCTCTTTTCTATTCCCCTCTTCACAATTCTCCAAATAGGAGCTACCGGCATAAGCCACCGGTGTTTAGCAATATAAGGCGCATATTGGGGACACCAGGATTCCAAATAAGTTTTATCCAGGAAAAGACGACGAGCCAAATAGCGCAGCTTAATGGTTACAGAAACCTTGTCTGCCCCTGGCTGCATATGCCACACCTGACGTATCCATCTCTCTTTCATTGTCCCATATGTACAACTAAAAAGCAACTCTTTCAAACGAATCCGCTCATTTTCTGACAACGAAATACACTCTGCATTGGAATCAAAAACCTTTAGAGCAAACCCAGAAAATAGAGTGAAGTCACCGCCGCACTGTACAGCAGTGGTATGATAAATGTGGAGATGATGAATATGCTTCACAATGAATCACGGAACTTATT
>NZ_NFKB01000146.1:0-765 GCF_002160175.1 Faecalibacterium sp. An192 | reverse complement strand
ACAATGACAGAGCCGTATACTCCGAGAGGGGTACGTACGGTTCCCGGAGAGGGTGATGCAAACCTGCTATCGCAAGATGGTAAGGCGGTGTCTCCCTACTCCACCAGAAAAAGGCCGTCCGCGCCGGGTATGACATGGACATCATCCCGTCCGACCTTGCCACCTACGGGGCCGAGGCCAAGAAGCTGTTGCAGGACCTGCAAAGCCGCAACGAGCGGATGTTCCTGGTGACGTTCCTGGTGCTGAACACCGCCGACAATCCCCGCCAGCTGGGCAACAACATCTTCCAGGCCAGTTCCATCGCACAGAAGTACAACTGCCAGCTGACCCGGCTGGACTTCCAGCAGGAGGAAGGCTTGATGTCCTCTCTGCCGCTGGGGCTGAACCAGGTGGAAATTCAGCGGGGGCTGACTACCAGCTCTACCGCCATCTTCGTGCCGTTCACCACCCAAGAGCTTTTTCAGAACGGAAAAGAGGCGCTGTACTACGGCATCAACGCCCTGTCCAATAACCTCATCATGGTGGACCGCAAGCTGCTGAAAAACCCCAACGGCCTGATTCTGGGTACGCCCGGTTCCGGCAAGAGCTTTTCGGCCAAGCGCGAGATCGCCAACTGCTTCCTGCTGACTTCGGATGATGTCATTATCTGCGACCCGGAGGCCGAGGTGCGACACGAAGTCGCGTAATGTATTGCGTGTAAACGCTGCTCTATCCATTTGGAGTAACCCTACTGTGACCTGCACTGGTCAAAAGCCAGCGTTGGGA
>NZ_NFKB01000145.1:0-782 GCF_002160175.1 Faecalibacterium sp. An192 | reverse complement strand
TCAATCTGACTCCACAGTTCGTCGCTTACCAGTTTCCTGGGCATTTGCTTCACCCCCACTGGTATTTTACTGCATATTCCTCTATTTGTCAGGTTTTGTTAGGTGCTCTAAATGCCGAGGAATTTTACATACATTAAAAAAGGAAAATGAAGAATATTTTATTGCGCCGAGGGATGAATTTTTGCAGGAGTACCAGCAATGGCTTGATGACAATGCTTATGAATGCTTTCCTTTTGAAGATGGTTGGAAAAAATGGGAAGACAAGCTGTATGAAGCGGGAGTAAAGTTAAAACGGAGTGATAAAGGAAAAGATTCCTGGAGGTATCAATATTATAAGGACCAGCCCCCTGTTTGCTGCATTGGGATTCCGATGAAGGAAATCACAAAGGCTGCCAAAAAATATCATCTGCCCAATTTTGGATGTCGAAGCAAGTGGTCGAAGTGACTTCGAAGTGATTCCGAAGTGGCAAAAAGAGTCGAAGTGGTGTCGAAGTAAATGAATGCAAAAAAGAACGTGAAAAAGTGATGTTTTTGACCTTCTTCGGAACTTTGACGCCTTCGACTAGTTCGAAACAATAGTTTAAATGAAGCCGAATAGGCTTTTTAAGGCGTTTTGGGCCGCTCTCCCACCCCGGTGGGAGGGCGGTCCTTTTTTGTGCCCGGGATATGGGGAACTGAACCGCCCCATATTGTGCGGACAGTACAAAAAAGAGGCCTGCAAGGGGTAGAACAAGCGAATCAAAGACTGGCCTGGCGAAGCGAGAGCGGAGCCAGGCCAGTCT
>NZ_NFKB01000144.1:0-824 GCF_002160175.1 Faecalibacterium sp. An192 | reverse complement strand
CCCTTTGTCGCCACATCGGATGGGTTATTTACCCGAGCCTCTAAACGGTCTCTCGCTTAAAAGCCCCTTATATCAGCTCCCAGCCATGGTGCTGCTGGGGTGTTATAAGCATGAATGCGTGTCAAATCAGACAACCTTGGTCACATTCTGGGTGACAGCAACAGCAATGTACTTGACACCAGTCTCCACGCCCTGGACGACAGAGGAAGTCACAGTCTTGGTCACAATGCTTGCAGAGATGTCATAAGTATACTTGTAGTTGGTATCTGCAGAAGTTTTCGGCAGGTCCACAATACCAATCATTCCTGCAATCTGCTCCAAAGCATACTCATCGCTGGTAGTAGCATTGACAACATACAGGTTCACAGCTGTGGTGGTCTTGGTGTTATCATCATCCAGCGCAGCCACAATACCCTTCTCTGCATTCATGGACTTAACCAGGTTATTGTAGATGACAGCATTCTCATCATCAAGATCAACCTGAACTGCGTCAATATTGGTGATATCAGCGTAATCAGTGATTACAAAGTACTTTTTGACATTCTGTTCCAGAGCAGAATCCAGCTTGCTGTTTGCTACAGCAGTCACACGCTCCTTTGCAGCGCCAGTCATAGCGGTGCGCAGCTCGGTGGAGTAGCTGGTAGCGGTCGAGGTCTCGCCCTCACCCTTGTTGTCATCGGTGTTGTTGCCAGAGCAGCCAGCCAGCATGCTGACAGCCATAACGCCAGCGAGCATCAGAGAAGCAATCTTCTTGAGTTTCATAATGAATTTTTCCTCCTTAATGGTGTAAAAAGATAGAGACCCAAAACAGGTTCAAAGGAAGG
>NZ_NFKB01000143.1:0-841 GCF_002160175.1 Faecalibacterium sp. An192 | reverse complement strand
AGGCCGGGCACTTGTAGCTCATCTGCCAGTACCGGACCAGCTTGAGTTTGGGCCGCTGGTATTCAAAGACTTCCCTTACCAGCTCTTTCCCGATCCAAACCAGTTTTCCTTTGCACCTCGGACAGATTCGTTCTTCTTCGTCCAAGTCAAAGATGCGATTTTCCGTCTCATTGCTGCTTGTTAGTTTCCAGCGGCCCGCTTCGCTTATCTTGTGGACGCCCCTCTGGTCCTTTTTGAACGGTTCCGGTGCGTCTTCTTTGTATTCCAACTCGGCTTCCGGGAATACGCCCAGAGGTTCTTCTTCCGCCTGCACTGGCGTCGCCTCGCTGGAACTGCCAAACCGCTTCTTCTGCAGCAGGGCAACCATCTCTTCCAGATCCCGGACTTCTTCCAGAAGAAGCTGCATGGCTTTCTGCAAGTCCTGGATGTAGGCATCCTTCTCTTGTTCTGTCACTGGCTGCCGTTTCAGCAGCTCGGAAATGCTGGTTTCGATTTTCTGCATGGCAGCCTCCCGCAAGATTTCTGACTCCCATTATACAGCAAAACAGCTCGCAGCGCGAGCTGTCTGCACAGAGAACTTCCTGCAAAAATTCTAGGAGGTCTGCTGTAAAAACGGCCTGATTTTTTGTGGAAAACTTTGCCTCACAAAACGCACCGTTCTATGCTCTTGTTTGCTTTGGGCTGGTCAATGGAAAGGCCTTCGGTTAACCACCGGAATTCCTGCCAGCTCAAACTCCGCATCTCGGCACAGCTGCGGGGCCATTGAAATCCTCCGCCATTCTCCATTCGCTTATACAGCAGAACAAATCCGTCTCCCTCCCACAACAGGGCCTTGATTCGA
>NZ_NFKB01000142.1:0-841 GCF_002160175.1 Faecalibacterium sp. An192 | reverse complement strand
GATGGTGCGCGTAACCATTATAGAGGAATTTCCCTGAGATGTCGCTTTACAGCGTGAAAGTGTCGCTAAAACTCCGTGCAGGTGTCGCTCAGCGTCCGATTTTTGCATTTATCAGTAATCACATCGGTATGACTGATTTTACTCTACCGTCACACTCTTGGCCAGGTTCCTTGGTTTGTCCACATCCAGGCCGCGGGCGACGCTCAAATGTAAGGTAAGCGGTAAGCGCTCCATAATCCCCCGTGAGGGATAAAGAAAAGAGCTCCCATAAGGAGCTCAAATCGGTTAAAATTATTTGAGTTTGCAATACTCGGGAAGGCTTTCAGCCCAGGGGAGCAGCGGAACCAGTTGTTCCTCGGTAGGATTTTCGCCCAGTTTGGGCAGCTCCTGCAGCAGGAACAGTAGGTAACCAAAGGGATCCAGACCATTGTGCTTGGCTGTCTCGATCACACTGAAACATAGGGCACTGGCATCGGCACCCTTTGCGGTGTCGCAGAACAGAAAATTCTTGCGCGCCATCACGAAAGGCTTCACCGTGCGTTCGGCAAGGTTACTGGTCAGTTCCAGGCGGCCGTCCAGAAGCACGGCGTCCAGCGCCTGCTTCTGGTTGAGAGAGTAGGCTTTGGCCTTGCTCAGCGCAGTGCCTTCTGCCGCCTCGAAGCTGTCCAGCAGTTCCCAGTAACTGTTCAACAGCGGCCGGAGTTTTTCCTGCCGCTGCGTAAAGCGGGCCTTTGGCGATTGGTCTTTCCAGGCCTGCTCCAGGGAGAACATCTCCTCAATCAGATGAAACGCTGCCTCGGATCGGCTTCCCTGTACCGGCTTGCCGTCCACAAAGCATTCC
>NZ_NFKB01000141.1:0-885 GCF_002160175.1 Faecalibacterium sp. An192 | reverse complement strand
CTGAGCTGCTCAAGGACCTGATGCCCTGGAGCGACTACATGCGCAGTTGTTTTGAACAGGAATAACCTGGTGGACCGGCTTTGGCCGGTCCTTTTCTGTTGTCAAGTACGCTGTTTCGTGAGGCGCTTACGTTTTATTCTACCACAGGAGGCCTTCTTTTTTCATTGTCTACTTTTACTGGAGCAGTTCATGAAACCTCGGAACTCGGCTCTTTTCTTTTCGTATGCGTTTCGTACAAGTACGGCTCTGGACACACAAGATAGGGAAAGGACCGGGAAAAATGTTTGCAAACTGTGCAGCCATAGAAGAAACTTCTGCGACGGGCAGGAAATTAGGGAGTGCCCCAACAAGCAGAGTCTGGCAAAGTGGATAGCCAGGCGCTTTGTTTGCCAAGAAGTCGGCATTTCAAAGCCGATTAGATCTATCCATAAGTAAGAATAATACATGCGAAAAGCAAACCCAACATAATCCACACACGTATTTGAATTTTCCGAAGTTCATTTTGCAAGAAAAGAAAAGTATCCCCCGAGTGATTTATTTTGTTGTGTCGTTTAAGAAGTACAAGACCCAGCTGATACAGTAAAGCAACTAAAATCAATGGTACAATTACAACTCTATAGCTTGTTATAAGAATGCTTCCTGTCAGCAAAAAAATTGTGCCAAAGATATCTACAACATTACTATACCCAGTACCAAGAGATTGACCATGCTTGTAGTTTCTGAATATCACCTTTGCATTATAAATCGTAAAAGCGAATAGAATAATGCAATAAATGATATCTAGAGCAAACCCAGAAAATAGAGTGAAGTCACCGCCGCACTGTACAGCAGTGGTATGATAAATGTGGAGATGATGAATATGCTTCACAATGAATCACGGAACTT
>NZ_NFKB01000140.1:0-888 GCF_002160175.1 Faecalibacterium sp. An192 | reverse complement strand
CCCTTTGTCGCCACATCGGATGGGTTATTTACCCGAGCCTCTAAACGGTCTCTCGCTTAAAAGCCCCTTATATCAGCTCCCAGCCATGGTGCTGCTGGGGTGTTATAAGTAGAATTGATTAATACTTGTTTTCAGTACGATTGCCGGTAACTGCTACGCCGACAATCACGTAATCATCGTTCTTAGTATCCAGATCGCCACCTGCGCAATCGGCCTTAGAAACGCTCACAGTGTAATCGTAGGTGTAACTGCCAACAATTTCACCCTTGTTCTCCATGGTCTTGGCCCAATCATCCAGCTTCTCCGCCACTTCGTTGGTGATAAACTCATCCGAAACACTGCGGCTCACATAGAACATCGTCCAATAAGTGTGCGGCTTGGTAGCCCACTGATTTACGTTAGCGGCACTAAAGTTCCAGCCATTGGGGTCTGCGCTATACGTCTGCTGAGAACCAACCATATATCTGCTGGCCCAAGCAGTCACAGCAGTGTCATTTTCAGGAAAAACAGTCAGTGTATTAGCATTTGCACCATTGCCCTTATGATTCTGAGCAGCCCATGCAACAGCCTTGTCCAGCTTGTCATTGGTGTTAATGCTCAGCTTGGTCTGGGTAGCAGCATTGGTTGCCTTCAGAACAGTCTCAGTGTAGCTGCTGGAAGGAGTGGTATCACCGCTGGAAGCGCCACCGTTATCAGTGGTGTTGCCAGAGCAGCCAGCCAGCATGCTGACAGCCATAACGCCAGCGAGCATCAGAGAAGCAATCTTCTTGAGTTTCATTTGAATTTTTCCTCCTTAATGGTGTAAAAAGATAGAGACCCAAAACAGGTTCAAAGGAAGGTCCTTTCCTTTGTGTGCCTATAATACCATACCCCCCCCGGTGTCAAGAC